>JBIOXP010000059.1:0-3076 GCA_044869705.1 Binatia bacterium
TTATCAATGATCATGCTTACGCTGCAAACCCCCATGGCCCATAGCCATGATCTCCGCGCGCGTGATTTTCTCTCCGGCCAAGAGACGCGGCAAGAGCACGTCAAAGGCGGTAAACGGATCGTGCAAGACGCATCCGGATAATCCCATCACTGGCGTATCGCCGAGATAAGCCATTAAGAACATCGAACCCGGCAAGACGGGAAAGCCGTGAGTCTCCACTACTGCGCCGCTTCGCCGAATCCCTTCCGGTGTTTTGTCGTCAGGATCCACCGACATGCCGCCACTGACGAGAATCACATCCGCGCCGGCCTGTTTGGCATTTTTGATATCGCCGGCAATGACATCGGGATCGTCGGGTGCCAACTTGACGGATTCGAGTTTCGAGCCAAGCTCAGTGACTTTTTTGGTCACCACCGGGCCAAAGCCATCCTTGATCCTGCCGGTAAAAACTTCGCTGCCCGTGACCACCAGGTGTACGCGTTTGGTCGGCATCGGCAGCACTTTTACGATCGGCTTTTCGCTGCAAAGGGCTTCGGCTCTTCGCACGAGCTCCTCTTTCACGACCACGGGAATCGTTCGTGTCCCAGCAACAACGGTTCCCTCTTTGACATATCGGTCCGCGGGCAGCGTCGCCAGCATCAGATCACCCAGTGAATTGAAACGGAAAAGCAAATCGCTGTCGACCTTCAGCAAGCCCGAAACTGTGGCAACCAGGTTGATGCGCCCCTCACTCGGGTCGGTTAGCTCCAGGTTCTCTCCCGCGGCGGCTTTCGCCAGCCGTAGCGCGGCGTCCTCCTCGTGTAACTCGTCCTTTTCGAGCTCCATCACGTAAAGATTACGTTTGCCGACGTCGAGCAATTTCGAAATATCCTCCTGGCGCACGATGTGTCCGCGACGAAAAGCCGGACCTTTGTGCTTGCCCGGCACGATCTCGGTAATGTCATGCGCCAGCGGCAACCCGACAGCATCCTCGACGGGTATGACTTTTAGCATCCTTTACTCCTCAACTGCGATCGGATGATTTAGTGTTCCATCGGCTATAAACAAACGCAAGTGTCGTCGATCAAGCTAGCGGCGACAGCGTCGATTTCGCACGCTCCGCAGTGCCGATATCACTCCGGCTCGTCTTCTCTTGGAAGTAATCCGTTTGGCAATATCGCCGCTGTGCACGTATCGCGATTATCTCTCCCGCATCGGAGGATTACTATCTTCGCTGAGTGCTGGCGGCGCTGCCTCTAACGGACTCACGAGAACTTTATCGATGCGTTTACCGTCCATGTCCACCACTTCAAATCGGAGCCCGTTCCATTCGACATATTCCGACACCGTTGGGATCCGTCCCATTTTGGTAAACACAAAACCGCCGAGCGTTTGATAGGCGTCGCGCTTCTCGCCCGGCAGTACTTCGATTTGGAGAATGTCTTTGAATTCATCGATGCTAAGCATGCCGTCCAGCAGCCAGGAGCCGTCGTGACGCCGGACTGCCTTGGGATCTTGCGACTGGGCATCAAAAGGAATATCGCCGGCAATCGCCTCCAAAATGTCGTGATGGGTAAGCAAACCCTCGATGCCACCATACTCATCCACCACCAGCGCGATATGCTGCCCCGAGCTTTTGAACAACTCCAATACTTCGAGAGCGGTAATCGTTCGCGGCACGAACAACGGCTGGTGCATGGACGCTTCAAGATTGAGATGCTGTTCCAAACCGTGCGCAAGCAGCTCTTTTGAGTGCACGATACCGTCAACCTTATCCAAGCTGCCGGCTGCCACTGGAAAACGGGAATGGCCGCTGCTGATGATCTTCTCGCGAATCCGCTCGATGTTATCGCCACGATCCAACCAGGCAATTTGCGTCCGTGGTGTCATTAGTGACCGCGCCCGCTTATCGCCTAGCCGCAGCACGGCATTGAGCATATCTTGCTCGCTTTCCTCGAATACCCCGGCTTCGGTTCCCTGCTGCACCAAACTTTTGATTGCTTCTTCAGTAATGGGTGGCGCATTGACGGTTTCACGCCCAAGTAGACGAGCAAAAACCTCTGTACACCACTCGAGAAAACGAGCGATTGGCCCTGCACAGCGGCTCAGCAACCAAAGCGATCGCGCCATGAACACCGCGACGCTCTCGGGATGCACCGAGGCAATCCGTCTGGGAAGAAGTTCACCGATCAGCAGAGAAAAATAGGTGAGCACAAGAACCACAACGCCTAAACTGACCGTTTCCGCAAATCCGCTCGCTTCGTCAAACAGCCGGTTAAAAAGCCATGGCACCAAGCTTTTCCCGGCCAGTACTCCGATAAGAATGACCAGAAACCTGATGCACGCTTGCAGTGCCGTGAGCGCGAGATTCGGCTGCCGCGTTAATTCCAAAGCGAGCTTGGCCCGGCGATTCCCTCGGGAAATCCAGTCGTGTAACCGAGCTGGACGTGCCGCGACTAGCGCGGTCTGACCCATAGTCAGAAAGCCGTTGGCCAGGATCAGAAACAAAATGACTGCGATATAGAACATGGGTTCTTCCTCGCCCGGCTGGCCTAGGATGAGTTAGATATCGTCCATACTCATCGCGGCACACCTCCGGGCACACGGCTGATCATACAAAGCGCATCCATTTAAGGAAAGCTGCCTTGCAGGAGCGGCGCGACCGAGCTATATCGAATTTCGATAACGAAATGCAGGATACCAGACGATCCCGTGGCGTTCGCAAGGATCAGGATCTTTATGGCGGTTTGATCAGATTGCATATTCTCCATCATGCATCGAAAGCGCCGGTATTCGGTCTCTGGTTTATACAAGAGCTGGGAAGGCATGGTTATAAGCTGAGCCCCGGTACGCTCTATCCGATACTTCACAGCTTAGAGCGGAAGGGTTATTTGCGCTCGACCAGCGAACGTTCCGGCAAAACCGTACGTCGCGTGTATCAGGCAACTTCTCAAGGCCGTAAGGCATTGTTGAAGGCGCGCCAAAAGGTGAGCGAGCTATTTGGTGAACTATTGGAGGAGCAGTAGACGGATCACGACGCTCGGAAAATCTGCCCGCAACAGGAGTCGGAGGCACACGCAATGAAACAGGATCAAAC
>JBIOXP010000060.1:0-7080 GCA_044869705.1 Binatia bacterium
CCTAAAGGAGACTTGTTCCTCGGGCGGCGTGTCCGCTTGCGTGAAATCGGTCCGATGCTGGCGCTGATTCTGCTTCTTTTCCTATTCGAAAGCATCGAGTCGGCGCAAAATCGCCCTTTCATCAGTATGTTCTATCGGTGGCTTCGCCCCTCGATCGTGCGAACCGAGTAAGGTTCCCCGCTGCAGATTGTGACGGTTTAATATCTCTTCGCCTTAGCAAGGCCCCGCATATCGAAACAGCGGGATTCGTTAAGGGGATCTTATGCTTTGCTGAAGACCGGTCGATCGTACCAGTCAAGAGCGTCGGCGAAATGCGCTCATCAGAACAAATCCCGAACGCCCGCGGGCACCCTAGGTCAAACTATTTATTTCTTGCGCCGCTTTTTGGTTTTCGTTCGACGCGAGCTCGTTCGTTTTGACGTTCGCCGTGGTCTTGGCTCCCCATCGACGCCCTCTGATTGGGCGGCGTCGTCCGCGTCTCCGTTCGATGCATTTGCCGCCTGGTTCGCGGTCATCTCCGTCAGCCAAGCTCGCACGTTGTCCAAATGTTCCTGTTCTTCTGCAAAGGCGGTCTCGCATTTTTCGACAAGATCAGAAATGCCCAACTCGCCGGCGAGAGCACCGAGCATTTCCCAACCATCATTGTCTGCCAATTCAGCCGTGAGCACCGCCTGCAAGCTTTGCGAAATCGTGGTCCGCGGATCGCTGACTACCTGAACCAGGCCATGAGACAGGATTCCGACGACGTCCGCCGACGGCGTCTGGACAGTCGCATCGCCGCCGAGTTCGATTATGGTCTTTTGCAGCAGCCGAAAATGCTCAAGCTCTTCGTCGCAAATGTGCCGCAGCTCTTCGCTGCTCGGCCCCGCCGAGGCGCCATCGTCCAGAGCTTCGAGTTTTTGCAAAAAAGCTTGATAGAGCCTCGTGCCTTGACGTTCGAAAGCAAGGCGTTCACCGAGTTTATCGAGGAGAATTGACATTGGACCGTTAGCTTCTCCTTCATCGGCCACTACGGCGGGCAGCGAGCCTATGGCTGACGTTTCAGTCAAGTAACTCGCGCGATCCGTCACTGCCGCACCGCCGTCGGTAGCAGTTGTTGTTGCCGCTTCTGCACCAAGTAGCAGCTCCGCACTCAGCTCCGGATTGACCATTATCCCGGTCCGGTTCTGTGCTTCGCCCTGTTCACGTCGGACCGCTTGGGTCGAGTTAGATTTCATTATACCTCCTGATCAAGCAACCAATTTCCGGAGCTTTTCCACATCCGGAGTTTCTTCCGCGATCTCCGTTCCAGGCTTCCAGTGATAACCTACGGCGATAGATTTGCTTGGCGATCCGTTGGAGTTTACCCGGTCTCGATAGTGTCGGGTCGCCTCGGATTCATCCTCGCCACTAGCGATGATCTGCTTGCCGCGCGCGCGCAGGCCAACCTCTTCGGTCAAAACCTTGCGGACGAATTCTCGGTGGCTCTTGTATTCAATCGGCTCTGGTAGCGATGCTGGCAGAAGCGCCGCTGGATCGCGCTTTTCGTATTTTCCAAACAGCTGCAAAACGTAATGCAGGTGCCCAAGCTCATAATCCAAAAATCGCTGCCAGATCTCTTTTACCCGATTGTCCGTCTCGTAGGTCAAGCAGCTGTAATAATTGTAAATCTCCGCCACCTCATGCATCAGCCATTTCTCCAGCCAGGTTTCTTCGGGATCGATGATAGACTCATACTGGGTGACATGTTGCTCTTCGATAGAAGCGATTTCCGCGTAGAGCTGACGCGCTATGGGATCGGCGAACATCGGACCAATCGTCATGTAGTAATCGTGCGTTTGGTGTTCAGCGCCCATGATCGTGACCGCGTTAAGCTTACTGATGGGCTGCGCTTTGTTTCGGTCATAGCATTCGCGCAACTCGTCCTCCGGCGCGCGGTGCTCCGCCACCGTAGGCCTGCCGGGCATTATGTCGGTATAGCTTTGTAAAATATTGTTGGAGTCGCCACCGGTGACCCGATCCATCAAAGCCGAAAACCGGTACATGTGATCAAAATCCTCGAGCATGCCGAATCGATAGACTTGCGCGAGATACGGATCCGGTTCATGGACAGCCACACTGGCGGTGACTTCGATCGCTACCTGCTCGAAGCCGATCGTGGTCTCGAGCGGAGACAGATCGGACGGAAGCAACCAGTTCACCATGGTCTGTTGGTGCTGTTCGACCCGTCGTATGCGCGCGAGCGCGAGCTGAAGGTCTTTGTTCATTCGGGCGCAGGCATGCTGAAACCTAAGTGCTTCGGACTCGATGCCGTTCATGAGGATAATGCGCACCCGAGTAAAAGCGTCGGAGTCCAGTTTGCTCGTCGGCAAACGAACAATGTCACGCCAATCGAATTCTTGCCGCTCCAGTGACACTCCTTTTTCTTTTTTTAAATCTAAACTCACAAGCTTCTCCTTTCGCTATCGCGAACAGGTCGAGCAAGGGCGATGCCAGATTGTGAAATATCGCGAGCGAAAAGCTGCTCGTTCCCGCATGACATGGACGCTCGTCCTATCTTCCAAACCGCTGCGCTTTCCGGCGAGTTTCGTCACGTGATCGGGTGGCGGATTTGTGGCAAGCGCAAAGCGTCTCGAGTAGCCGCCAGGCGCATGCTCACATTGTGCCCCATTCGCGAGAACATCCTCGGTTTGCCGGGTGAACATTTGGGACACCGCGAGCTCGTTTCAACTTTAGCCGTGCAGCGAATCTTTCGGAACGCTGAAAAACCGACACTCAATTTACGCCAAATCGGTTGGCACGCCGGCTTCGTAAGCATTGAAAGCTCATAACTAGCCGCTGCGGCATACCGAAGCGGTATATG
Source organism: Binatia bacterium (assembly GCA_044869705.1). Taxonomy (GTDB): domain Bacteria; phylum Desulfobacterota; class Binatia; order UBA9968; family UBA9968; genus DP-20. The sequence goes on from JBIOXP010000060.1 coordinate 2,843, forward strand.
CGATTGGTTGGTCGAAAACTTGCACAGTCCGCGGCAAGGAGGAAATCACTTATGGAAAACTATCAAGCCAGCGATGTTACAAATCAGAGACCGCGACCGGAGGAAGACGAATTCACCAAATCAATTGAGAAATACACCGCGTCGCTACCGTCGTCCGCCTTTCTTGGCGTCGCTCTCGGAGCCATCGGACTTTCCTTGGTGTGCCAAATCACAGGCAAAGGAAAGTGGGGTAATTTTATTGCGCAGTGGGTGCCGACGTGGCTGATCATCGGCTTGTACAATAAGGTTGTGAAGCAGCAGGGGCATGATCAGTTCGACCGCGGCTATTCTCATTGAGGCTCGAAGACAAGCCGCTCTCGACAAGGGGATGCAGAGTTGTCTCTGTGTCCCTTTGTCCAAAAAGCAAAACGGCAATAGGAGTGCCGGCTGCGAAATCTTGAGCCATTGCCGTTCCGCCCAACAGAAAAAAGCCGAGTAATACTAAGGTTGTGAATGCTCGTCGCCTGGCGATCGATTACGTCGCCCTAAGACTCTTCTAGCTCGCGCCTGGCCTTTCGCTCGAGCCTTCGTCCGGGCTCGTGATTTGCGCGCGGTACGTAAAGCTTCCGCGATGTCACGCGCCAGCCGATTTGATTGCAGTTCTTCCAGAGATTGCGGCAAAGCAAGCGACCAGGAGTGCTCAGTTGCCCCGGGCCAGTTGGGTCGCTCCTCCACGGCCAAAGCATCGTCTAGCGTCGCCGAGACAACCGCACACGGAGCCTCGCCCAGCAACCGGTATGCACGTCGAACAACCTCCTCGACCGGAGCATCTTCGCTGATTCCAGTCATTGAGCGGAGCCGGTCGCGAATCTCCAGCATCCCTTGCTCATTAGGCTTTAGACCAAGACGCTTCTGCGTGCCCAGGTCAGAGCCGCTCCACAGTCCGCGCACCGTCGGCAAATCGTGCGTGGTCACGGCCGCCAGTGCCGCTTTGGGGTATTTTCTCGGATGCGCTTTTTCAAACCAAAGCAGTCGATACGATAGCACGCGAGCCGCCACGAGTTTTTTCCGCGCGCTCTCTTCGACGGTGCCGAGATCCTCGCCGACAACGTAGGCTTTCACGCGCGTGCTTTCCAGAGCGAGAATCCCGAGAAGCTCGTCCTCTCGATAACGCACATAGGCGCCGTTGCGGGAATCAATCCCCTCAGGAATCCAATACAACCGAAACAGCCCCATCACATGATCGATCCGAAGTCCGCCGGCATGGCGCAATGCTCCTCGAACCGTTTGAATGAAAGGCTCGTATCCGGCCGCACGAAGCTTCCATGGCACGAACGGCGGCAAACCCCAGTTCTGCCCTTGAGTGTTGAACTCGTCCGGCGGGCTGCCAATCGCGACATTGCCGGCAAACACATACTGCCAGGCCCAGGCATCGGCGCCATCCGGATCGACGCCAATCGGAAGGTCCTGCATCAGCGGGATCTCCGCGGCTGCACGGCGCAATTGCTCATCGAGCAGCCACTGGAGCCAACGATAAAAGTCTACCTGGCTCGCATGATGTTCGGCGAAACGCGCCACGGCGGCCGAGCGTGGACTCCGATATTCGTCCGGCCACTTATGCCAGCCGGTACCATGATGCTCGGCGAGCGCGCAAAACCTTGCGAATAGGGTCAGCGCCTCACCCCGTCTTCGACAAAACTGCTCAAAACGAGCGTCGCCACAAAATCGCGTCCAAAGATCTGCCAACGCATCTTTCTTGATTTTGAAAACCGCATCGCGATCGATCTGCCGCTCTTTGTTGAGTTCCGCGCCTGCCGCGGCGAGGCGTTCTAAGTCGATGTTCGCCGCCGCCGCTCCGGGAATCTCCTCTATATGGAGATAAAGCGGGTTCAGAAACTGCCGGCTGCTCGGAAAATACGGGCTCCGCTCCTGAGGAACGATCGGCAGAGTTGCCTGCAATGGATTCACTAAAAGAATCTTTGCGCCGAGATCGCGCGCCGACCATCGACCCAATTGCCGCAAATCGGCAAGATCTCCCATGCCCCAGCTTCGGTAAGACCGGGTAGCATAAAGTTGCGCCGACCAACCCCACACTCTGAGGTCCCTCGGCAGGTAACAAACTCCGGGCGTGACGATCAGTTTCGTGACTTGATCTGTTTCGCTAAACCGCAGCGTGTGATAGCCGAGCGGAAGATCAGCAGCTAGGAAATCATGCGCGCCGAGTACAGTTCCGTCTTCGAGTTGAATCTCAGCGCGACCGGACAATTCCCGCTGCTTGCCCTGCCGGACCACCATCACCGCGGTTTCGACGTTTGGGGGCGGCGTGCCCATGGCGCTTTCAATTGCGGCGACAGTATCGGCCGGCGCCTGCCGCAAATTCCCCAGAGCATCTTTGAAACTGGTAACAATCTCCGGACTCGAATTACGTGTCATAAATTAGCTCGCACGGAAATTCTGATCACCTGCAATGAATTTCAGCAAAATCGGGACCGTGAGGTAAAAACCCGGCGTCCCGAAGTAATTGGAGCGCGCGGCTTATGCGATCGCCGCACCGCTCGCTTGTTCGCGGTGTCCGAGTTGCTCCACGATGGGCTGGAGACAATTATCGCAGTGGCCGCAACGCTCCTGCGGAAAAGGCTCGTTGAAATAATCGTGCAACATTTTCCAGCGGCAGGAGGTGCTCTGGCCGTAGAGCATCATTTGCTCGAGTTTATCGCGTTCCTGTTTGTATCGCTCTTCGCACTGCCGGACGATCTCATCGATTTCGCCGCGACCAAGATTTGTCTTTATGAGTTTGAACCTCGCATAGCGAAGTTCGCCGACCACTTCAGCGTCTTTGAGCAGCGCGAGGCTGACGCGAATCCTGGTTTTCGCCACACCTGACGCGTTTTCCTTAAGGGAATCCACAGGAACCGCCACTTGATCCGCTCGCAGAGCTTTGAGCGTATCGTACACCGCAAGGACATCGTCCACTGTCGAGCCGCCTTTACCGATAAAAAAAATGTGGGTGCGACGGTCTTCGAGGCGGTACAGCAATGTGCACTGAGCGGTTTCCCCATCCCGACCGGCTCGCCCAGATTCCTGATAGTATGCTTCCAGCGAGCCTGGCACCTGGTAATGAATGACGAACCGGAGGTCCGGCTTGTCGATGCCCATACCGAATGCGTTGGTCGCGACAATGGCCTTCAATTCCCCTTCCATGAACAGATCCTGGTTTTCCTTCTTCTCGGCGGCACGCAATCTACCGTGGTAGGAACGCACGACAAAGCCCGCGGCTGTCAGGAATTCGCTCAAGCTGGTGACGGTTTTTACCGTCGCGCAGTAGATCAGCCCGCTACCCTCGAGTTTGCGGAGGTGCTCTATTAGATACCGCCGTTTCAAATCATCGTTGGTTGTCCGTGAAACTGAATAAACCAGATTCGGCCGATAGATCCCGGTATTGATCACGCGCATGTCTGGGAGGCCGAGCTGCTTTTTTATGTCTTGCACTACCTGATCGGTTGCTGTTGCCGTCAGGGCTAGGACGGGCGGCGACCCGAGATCTCTGATCGCGGCGCCGAGTCCGAGATAGGCCGGGCGAAAGTCGTGTCCCCATTCCGAAATGCAATGACTTTCGTCGATCACAACAAAATCGATTTTGCTGCGCTTCAAGCCTTCGAGGAACTCTGGACGGGTGAGTCGCTCCGCCGTCGTAAAAAGAAATTCCGCCTTTCCCTGCTTCACTCGTCTGACGTTTTCTTCCTGCTCGCGTGCCGTTAACTCGCTATTCACCTGGAATGCTTGCAATCCGGCCCATGAGAGTTTGTCGACCTGATCTTTCATTAACGAGATCAAGGGGGAGACAATCACGGTTGTGCCTGGAAGGTGTAATCCGGGGATTTGATAACAAAGGGATTTCCCGGCTCCGGTCGGCATAATGGCAAGCGTATTCCGACCCTCAGCAATCGAGCGGATCACTTGCTCCTGGCCTGGGCGAAGCTCTGAGATCCCAAAAACATCGCGCATGATGCGCTTGAACCGCTGTGCATTCGGCAAAACACGTTTTTTTCTCATAATGGTAAGCAAACCTTTACTTCACTCTGACATAGCGCAGCGCACAAAGTGAGTAGGCTGAGCATGCCGCCGGTTTCCCGGCAGATCTGGCATTGCACGCGGTCTGGTATAAAAGTTGCGCCCACCGAGAGCGGTAAGGCTGGATTGTATAGGGATCTATTGTGATCGAAGCAGTGATTTTCGATATTGACGGAACTCTGGTGGAT
>JBIOXP010000061.1:0-11300 GCA_044869705.1 Binatia bacterium
GATGCGGAAAAACCACTGCTCGAGCTCTTTCTGCGTCACGGCCGAGTCGCAACGCCAGCAACGCCCATCGATCACCTGCTCGTTGGCCAGCACGGTCTCGCAGGACGGACACCAATTGACAAATGAGGTCTTCTTGTATGCCAGGTCCCTTTTGAAGAACTGGAGAAAAATCCACTGATTCCAGTGATAATATTCGGATGCAGAGGTTGCGATCTCGCGATCCCAATCGTACGAGAGACCCATCCGCTTGAGCTGCGTTTTCATGTAAAGAATATTTTCTTGTGTCCAGACGTCCGGATGTACGCCGCGTTCGATCGCCGCATTTTCCGCCGGCAACCCGAATGCATCCCATCCCATTGGATGAAGCACGTTGAAGCCGCGCATGCGCTTGTAGCGCGCCACGACATCGCCGATCGAGTAGTTTCGTACGTGGCCCATATGGATGCGGCCAGACGGATAGGGAAACATCTCCAGGACGTAATATTTCGGCTTGCTCGGATCTGCGCGCACGCGAAACGCCTGCTCCGATTCCCAGAGACTTTGCCACTTTCGCTCTATGGCTTCAGGTTGATAGCGCTCTTCCATGGCTGATCAGGCCTTGCTCGCTTTCGAGCGCGCCACGTGGTCCAACACGCCGTTGATGAATGTGGCTGATTCTGCGCTGCCGAAACGCTTCGCTATCTCAATGGCTTCATCCAAGCTGACGTTTACCGGAATGTCCGGGCAGAAGAGCAGCTCATAGGCGGCGATCCGAATGATTTCCAGATCCACCTTGGCCAGGCGCGGCAGTTTCCAATTTTCGGTGCATTCCGCGATGATCGGATCAAGTTCCGCCGTTTGACTAACCACGCCAGAAACCAAACGGCGGGCAAACTCCTTCGCCTGCGGACTTCCCTCGAAATGCTGCAGAAACAGATCGACGGCGCCGGCCGACGCATCGCCCGTGATCGCGATCTGGTAAAGCGCCTGCAGCGCCAGCTCGCGCCCCTTGCGCCGATTACCCTTGGCCATATGGCCGGCTGTAAGACTTTCTTGATTTTCCGACAAGAGTGGCTCTGATTTCTCTGCGGCAACAAAATTCAAGCGAGTTGTCGCATGACACTGATCATCTCGAGAACGGTCAACAGTGCTTCGTAACCCTTATTCGCATCCTTCATTCCGGCGCGGTCCATTGCCTGCTGCACGTCATTGGTCGTTAATACACCGAAGCCAATCGGCAGCTTGTAGGTGCGCATCGCCTCGCCTATACCCGCGGTCACCGCATCACAAACATAATCGAAATGGGGTGTATCGCCGCGAATCACGGCACCCAGACAAACCAGACCGTCGAATCGTCCGCTTGCCGCCATCCGGTCCGCAACGATCGGGATTTCAAATGCGCCGGGAACGTGCACGACCGTAAGATTCTCATCGTCCCCGCCGTTGCTCGTAAAAGCATCCAGCGCACCAGTCAATAATTTTTCGGTGATGAAGTGGTTATAGCGGCTCACGATAATCCCGAGCTTCAGCCCGCGCGCCTGTTTCTTTCCTTCAATGATCAAAGGCATGGGCCAGAAGTTCGGCAACCGTCTAATTTAGTGCTTGACCGGCTTGGCTTCGAGATTTGAAAGCAGATGACCGAGTTTGACTTGCTTGGTGCGCAGGTAATGAATATTGCTATCGCGCGGCGGAACCTCCAGCGAGACACGCTCCGCAACGTCGACGCCGTACATTTGCAAACCGGTGATCTTCCGCGGGTTGTTCGTCAGCAGGGCGATTTTTTCCACGCGCAGGTCGCGCAGGATCTGGGCACCGATGCCGTAGTCGCGCAGGTCTTCTTTAAATCCCAATTCGAGATTGGCTTCCACCGTGTCCCGTCCCTGATCCTGCAAGGCGTACGCCCTGATCTTGTTGGTCAAGCCGATACCTCGACCTTCTTGGTGCATATAAATCAGCACACCCAAACCGCGCTCATCGATCAACCGCAGGGACTGTCGAATCTGATCGCCGCAATCGCAGCGTTCCGAGCCAAAAACATCGCCGGTGAGACACTCGGAATGCACACGAACCAACACCGGCTCGGCGCGATCGATATTTCCTTTGACCAGAGCCATGTGCTCAAGCCCATCGACTTCGTTGCGATAGACAATCGCGCGATACATGCCGCCATGGATCGTCGGGAACTCTTCTTCGGCGACGCGCCGAACCAAGCTTTCATTGCGCAAACGGTACGCGATCAAGCCGGCGACTGAGACGATCTTGAGATTCTCCTGCTGAGCGAGCCGCTCCAGCGTGGGCAGTAAGGCCACCGAGCCATCATCCGCGAGTATCTGGCAAATCACTCCTGCGGGTTTGAAACCCGCCAGCCGAGCCAAGTCTACGGAGGCGTCGGTTCGTCCTGAGCGCGCCAGCACACCGCCACTGCGCGCCTGCAGAGGCTGAACATGGCCGGGGATGACCAGATCTTCGTGCTTCGTTTCGTCCGCGATCGCAGCTTTGATCGTGTGCGCGCGACCCTCGGCGGAAACGCCGTGTACCCCTTCGAGAGCAACGGAGAATGACGCGCCGCAAAGGAGCCCGCCGAGCCGGCTATTTTCCTCCGGAATCATGGGAATACTCAGTTCGCGGATACGGTCATCGGTCAAGGTCACGTATATGATGCCACGACCATGATGGAGCATGTAATTGATGCTCTGAGCGGTGATCTTTTCGGCGGCGAGACAAAAAAAGCCATCGTTTTCCGGTCCATCCTCGTCGACGAGAACGACCATCCGGCCCCGACGGATTTCTTCTATGCCTGCTTCGATGCTTGCGATGGACATGGATCAAACCGAGGCTGTGAACAGAGGACGCTAACCCGAACTATTCGCGCCGTTGCAACAAACTTTGGACGTATTTCCCGATAAGATCGGTTTCGACGTTGACTTTATCACCAACCCTACGAGCGCGCAAATTCGTGTGCCGCAAAGTGTAGGGGATGATGGCGACGGAGAATCGGCCGCGCCGGCAATCGTTCACCGTCAAGCTGATGCCATCGATCGCGACAGAACCTTTGCGCACAAGCAACGGAGTCATCACAGGCGGGACGGCGAAGCGGATAATGGTAAACTCGCCTTCCGTGCTCATGGCGAGGATCTTGGCCAAGCCATCGACGTGTCCGGTGACGAGATGGCCCCCGAGACGATCTGCCAGACGCATGGGACGCTCCAGATTAACGGCGCTACCCACCGCCAATTCCCGCAAACTCGTCCGCTTTAAAGTTTCCGGCGAAACGTCCACGGTGAATGCCTTCGCGGTTTTCTTTACCACGGTTAAACAGGCGCCGTTCACCGCGATGCTCGCGCCGCGCGACATTCCGCCAAGCGCGAGCTTGGTTTGGACCGTCAACACGGCTGCATGATTGTCGATCCGCAGCGCGGCGATTTTACCGACGTCTTCGATTAATCCGGTAAACATAAAAACCGCAGGATTAGCGGCGCGGCCGTTTTGCCCGAGTTAAATAGGCGGTCACGACGAGGTCACTGCCCGATTTCGCACATTGAAGATCCTGAAGCTCCAGCGCTTGCTGGACACGGCGCAAAGTCAAATCGCCGATCATCGGGATCCCGTCGCCGCCAATGATCTTCGGCGCATAAAAAAAAACGATTTTGTCCACGACTTTTTCCTTGAGGGCGGACGCTGCGATTTTTGCGCCGCCTTCAATCAGCACGCTGACGACATCGGCGGCCGCTAATTTCCGCAGCAGAGAACGCCACGGCACGCCACGGGTGCCCAGAGGAAACTGCCACACGCGCGCTCCCCGCGTCGCGATGGCGCGCGCCTTCGCTAGCGGCGCTGCTGGGCCTGAGACGATAATCGTTTTATCGGGGTCTTTCTGATGCAGAATTTTCGCCGACAATCGGATAGCGAGTCGGCTATCGAGGACAACGCGCCAGGGATTTCGCCCGCCGCCAATTCGGCAGGTCAGTTGCGGGTCATCGGCTTGCAGCGTTCCCGATCCTATCACGACGGCATCCACCGTGTTCCGGAGCTCGTGCACAGCGCGACGCGACTCTGCGCCGCTGATCCAGCGCGCATCACCGCTCGGCGCGGCGATCTTGCCATCCAGGCTTGCTGCCAGCTTCAACGTAACGAACGGCAAGCCCTGAGTAATGAACTTCGTGAACGCTTCAATCAGCAGCCGGCATTCGCGCTCCAGAATTCCAACCCGAACAATCACTCCGGCCCGCCGCAGCCGCCTGAAGCCGCGCCCCGCAACGAACGGGTTCGGATCGCGCGTGCCGCAGACGACCTCTCGGATGCCGGACCGGATTAACGCATCGACGCAAGGCGGCGTGCGGCCATAGTGGCTGCACGGTTCGAGCGTAAGATACAGCGTCGCGCCGCGCGCTTTGGCTCCCGCTCGCTTGAGCGCGACGATTTCCGCGTGATCAGCGCCGGCAAAACGATGGTAACCGGTGCCGATCACATGACCAGCGCGCACGAGCACGGCACCCACCATCGGATTGGGACTCGTCCTGCCGGCGCCTTTCAACGCCAGGCGATAAGCCCGGCGCATGTAAAATTCGTCTCGAGCGCGCGGCTGTGCGTCCGCCAATGATGCTATTCCCTTTTTTGCCGCGGTTCCGCCGCCCCTGTGGACGGCAGTCCTTTGCGTTCTTTCAGGAGCTCTTCGAGCTCCACCATAAATTCGTTGATGTCCTTGAACGAACGATACACGGAAGCGAAACGGACGTAAGCCACGGGGTCGGTATCGTGCAGCTCGCGCATGAGAGTCTCACCGATCACGGAACTGGCGACTTCCTTTTCGCCCCGTTCTTGCACCGTACGCTCGATACGATCCGCGATCGTCTCAATGGTGTTGATGCTGACCGGCCGCTTTTCGCAGGCACGTCGCAAGCCGTTGATAATTTTCAAGCGGTCGTAGCTTTCGCGCCGGCCGTCTTTTTTGACCACAAGAGGCATCATCTCCTCGACGCGCTCGTAGGTGGTAAACCGGCGATTGCAGCGCCCGCACTCACGACGGCGGCGAATCATGTTGTTGTCTTTGCTGAGACGGGAATCGATGACGCGATTTTCCGTCTCATGGCAATAAGGACATTTCATGGAATAACCGAAGCTCGCTGGAGAATAGAGGATCGCGTACTGCTATCCTGCATGTTTATCCCTCGTGCTCCGGTTTTTTCCTGGCCAATCGGTGCGGATAGACCGGAAACTTTTTACACAACTCTGCCACTTCACCGGCGATGCCGCGCAACGCCGCAGCATCATTCACATGGCCCAATGCCCGGGAGATGAACTGCCCAATCGCATGCATTTCGTTTTCTTGCATGCCGCGCGTGGTCACCGCCGGAGTTCCAATACGGATGCCACTGGTGACGAACGGTGAGCGCGTATCGAAGGGCACCGCGTTGCGATTGACCGTGATGCGCGCCTTGTCGAGACTCTCTTGCGCGACCTTTCCGGTCAGCTCCGACTTCCTCAGATCGACCAGCATCAAGTGATTGTCGGTGCCGTCGGAGGTGAGGCGGAACCCTTTTTCCATCAAAGCGCTCGCGAGCGCCTGGGCGTTCTTAACGATTTGCTGCTGGTAGACTTTGAACTCGGGACTGAGCGCTTCCTTCAACGCCACCGCTTTGGCGGCAATCACGTGCATCAGCGGACCGCCTTGCATGCCGGGAAAAACTTTACTGTCGACTGTCTTGCCGTGCTCGGCTTTGCAAAGCACCATGCCGCCGCGCGGACCCCGGAGGGTTTTGTGCGTTGTCGTGGTGACGAAGTCGGCGTACGGCACCGGGCTCGGGTGCAATCCTGCGGCAACCAGCCCGGCAATGTGCGCCATGTCGACCATTAGGAGCGCGCCGATTTGATCGGCGATGTGTCGAAATCGCGCATAGTCGATGATGCGCGGGTAGGCGCTCGCGCCGGCGACGACCAGTTTCGGACGATGCTCCTTGGCCAACCGTTCCAGCTCGTCATAATCGATGGTTTCACTTTTTTCCGATACGCCGTAAGGAATGACTTTATAAATAAAGCCCGAAAAATTGACCGGGCTCCCCATCGACAGATGCCCGCCATGCGCGAGGTTCATACCCAAATAAGTATCGCCGGGTTTCAAAACCGAAAGATAAACGGTCATGTTGGCTTGCGAACCGGAGTGCGGCTGCACATTGACGTGATCGGCGCCGAATAACTGCTTGGCGCGCGCGATCGCGAGTGATTCGACTTCGTCCACGAACTCGCAACCGCCATAATAGCGCTTGCCTGGGTATCCCTCCGCGTATTTATTGGTCATTACGCAGCCCTGGGCTTCCAATACCGCTTCACTGACGACGTTTTCAGAGGCGATCAACTCCAAATTGCCTTCCAATCGCTCGGTCTCTTTCTGGATCGCCGCATAAACTTGCGGATCGGCTTGTTCGAGAAATGACATAGGATACCTTCGGCTATTTTTTGGATTCGCCGCCAAGAGTCGTGCCGAGATCCAGCTCGATTTGGGTAATTTTATCGATGCGCCGTTGATGGCGCCCGCCAGCAAACGGCGTTGAGAGCCAGATTTCGACGATTTGTAGCGCCAGCGACGGCTCGGTTTTGGCGCCACTCAGCACCAGAATATTGGCGTCGTTGTGCTCGCGGCAGAAGCGGGCTCCGTCGAGGTCCTGCACCAGCGCCGCGCGCACGCCGGGAAATTTATTTGCGCTGATCGACATGCCGATTCCGCTGGTGCAAATGAGCACGCCTCGATCGACCTCGCCTGCACCCACCCGGCGCGCCACTTCCCGGGCATAATCGGGATAATCCACCGACTGCCGGTCGGAAGTTCCATGGTCGTCGACGTCGATGCTCCTGGAGCGCAAGCGATGGATGAGAAAGTTCTTGAGCTCGACGCCGCCGTGATCGCAACCGAAGGCAATCATGATTTTTTGATCCCGTGCGGTGCTCTCCCAAATTCCCCGTCGGCTGACAAACAAAATCGCAGGACGTGGAAAACGCGTCCACGACCCTGCGATTTAGGATAACTGAAGCGATTGCTCGAGCGATCTGCAGCGACCCGCCGCGGGGAAGCCGGAAATAACTAGCGATGCGCCTCAATATAGCTAATCACGTCCTGAACGGTTTTGATCTTTTCCGCGTCCTCGTCCGAGATTTCCATTTCATACTCTTCCTCGAGCGCCATTACCAGTTCGACGATGTCGAGTGAGTCGGCTCCCAAGTCTTCGATGAAGGACGCCTCCGGGGTGACCTCATCGGCGCTGACGCCCAGTTGCTCGCAGACGATCTCTTTGACCCTAGCCTGAACGGATGCCGCCATCTTTCACATACCTCCTGCTTCAGAATCCTACATGTATAGTCCGCCATTAACGCTAAACACCTGGCCAGTGATGTAGCCGGCTTTTTCCCCCGCGAGGAATACAACCATGTCGGCGACTTCCTGGCAAGTGCCAAAACGTCCGAGTGGAATGATCTGCAGAAACTTTTCCCGTTGCTGATCCGACAGCTTCGCGGTCATCTCCGTCTCGATAAATCCGGGCGAAATCACGTTCGCCGTAACGTTTCTTGAAGCCAGTTCCCGCGCAATCGTTTTGGTGAAACCGATAATTCCCGCCTTAGAAGCGGCGTAAAGCGATTGGCCCGCGTTGCCCATCTGCCCCGCCACAGAGGAAATGTTGAGAATCTTGCCGGAGCGTTGGCGAATCATGTGGCGGGAAACGACTTTGGTGCAGAGGATCGTTCCTTTCAGGTTGGTTCCGACAACTTCGTCCCAATCGGCAGCGGAGACTCGCATCAACAAATTATCGGCAGTTACCCCGGCATTGTTGACGAGAATATCAACTTTGTTGTGACCGTCAACGATTTTCTTGACCGCCCGCTCGATTTGACTTTCGTTGGCGACGTCAAAGTGAGCGAGCTCGCCGCGGCCGCCTTGCTCGACGATCGCCGCGAGAGCGGCATCGGCCGCCGTTCGGTTGCCGCGGTAGTTCACTATGACGTAAGCGCCGCCTCGCGCCAAGGAAAGGGCGATCGCACGCCCGATGCCGCGGCTGGCGCCGGTGACAATTGCGACTCGACCCGCAAGCTGCATCATTGCACCAACGCAAGCACTTTCGGGAGATCTTCGGGCGTCGCAAAATTTTCCACGCTCATCCCCGGATCGATGCGCTTGATTAGGCCTTTGAGCACCTTTCCTGGCCCGACTTCAATCATCTGTCGAATCCCCAGTGCGCCGAATTTCTGCACCGATTGCTCCCAGCGCACTGGACGAAGCGCCTGCTCAACCAATAACGATTTAACCCGCTCGGCGCTCCAGTTGACCTCGGCTTCAACGTTGGTGAGAACACCGATCTTCAGTGGGTGCACGGGAATATCCCGCAACAACGCTTCCAGACCGTCAGCCGCCGGCTTCATCAAAGGGCAATGAAACGGCGCGCTGACCGGCAGATCCAAGGCTCGCTTGGCGCCACGTTCCTTGGCCAGAACCACGGCCCGTTCAACGGCGCGTTTTGTCCCGGCGATGACGATTTGGCCGCCGCCGTTAAAGTTGGCTGGAGCGACGATGTCCTCGCCGCTCGCTTCCGCACAAAGCGCTGAGACCGCAGCGGCATCCAACCCCAACAGCACCGCCATGGCGCCTTCGCCGGCGGGCACCGCATGCTGCATTAAACGGCCGCGCTCCCGGACAATCTTCACGGCATCGCGAAACTCGATTGCGCCGGCGGCGACGAGCGCGCTGTACTCCCCAAGGCTATGGCCCGCTAGCAGCCCCGGTTGCAGCGGCGTCTCAGCTTGCAGCACTCGTAATGCCGCGACCGAAGCGGTCAGAATCGCCGGCTGCGTATTCTCGGTGAGCTTCAAATCTTCTTCGGGACCGCTGAAACAGAGCTCGCTCAACGGGAACGCCAGCGCGTCGTCTGCTTCTGCGAAAGTATTGTTTGCGACGGCGAAATCGGCGCTGAGCCCCTTGCCCATGCCGACATACTGCGATCCCTGACCCGGAAATACCAAGGCGAGGCTATTCCCCACCACGCCTCCGCTCTTCCGAACCAGGCTCGGACTCGGTTTTCTCGCCAAGCGATTCGATCTTGGATTTGAAGCGCTCCCAAAGCTTGCGCGAAAGCCCCTCTTTTTTGGTCCCGCCGCCGAGGCTTTCAGCCAGCGCCTCGCCGATATGACGGTTGATTTGTTGATCCACAGCATTAGCCGCGGCGCGAATCGCATTTTTAATTGCCACGCCATTGGAGCCGCCATGGGCGATGATCGCTACGCCGTCCAAACCGATCAAAGGCGCGCCGCCGTATTCGGCGTAATCGAGCCGCCGATAAGCTTCACGAAGAGAACTGCGACTCAATAAGTAAGCCACCCTGGTGGGGAGATTTTTCTGAAAGGCATCTTTAAGGACCGCACCGGCGAAGCTGGCCACACCCTCCATCGTCTTGAGCGCGATATTGCCGGTAAAGCCGTCGCAAACGATCACGTCGACTTTACCGTCGAAGATGTCCCGCCCTTCGACATAGCCGATGTAGTTCAGCGTTGTCGCGGATAGTTCCTCGCTCGCGGCCCGCGTCAGATCATTGCCTTTGCTTTCCTCCTCGCCATTGCTCAATACGCCGATGCGCGGGCTGGCGATCCCGAGAACGCGCTCGGCATAGATAGAGCCCATAAAGCCAAACTCGACGAGATGGCGCGGTTTGCAGTCGACATTTGCACCGGCATCGATAATCACCGTGCCTTTAGCCAAGCTCGGAACCACAATGAGAATCGCCGGACGAGCAACTTGGGGAAGCGTGCCCATGACGAACATCCCGAGCGCCATCATCGCTCCCGAATTTCCTGCGCTGACAACGGCGTCCGCCTCGCGACGCTTCATAAGATCGAAGGCAACTCGCATCGAAGATTGTTTTTTCCGCAGGGCAAGGCTGGGCGATTCATGCATGGGCACGACTTCAGAAGCGGCCACGATGCTGATTTTCGGTCGAATCGGATGATGGGCGAGCTCGCGCTCGATCGTTTCTTGGTCGCCGACCAAAATCACCTCGACGCCCAATTCTCGCGTGGCAAGCGCCGCGCCCTCAATCACCGCTTGCGGGGCGTGGTCGCCGCCCATGGCGTCAACGGCAATTCTCGGCATAGGCGAACGGCTTAGCTTTGCTCGACTTGGATAACGGCACGGCCGCGGTAAAAGCCGCAATGCGGGCAGGCCCGGTGCGGACGCGTCGTCTCGCCGCAATTGGCACAAGTGCTCCATTGCGGCTTCTTCAGCGCGTCATGGGCGCGGCGTTGGTTCTTGACCCGCTTGGATGTTCTTCTTTTCGGTACCGGCATCGGTTTAGTCCTATCTTTCTCCGCTGATGTGCGGCCGAAGTAAATTTCGGAGTGAAGCTTAAGTTTAGCGACCGACTTTGAGAGATCGGAAGATCGCCATTCGCGGATCTCCGCGTTCAGCGTCACAGGCGCAAGCCTCTTTATTGAGATTTGCACCGCACTGACTGCATAGTCCGCGGCAATCGTCCGAACAGAGCGGGCGCGTCGGCAGAGCGAGGATCACTTGCTCGGCAATCAACGGTTCAAGGTCGATTTCTTCCGACGAATAGTAGCTGACACCGAGATCGTCGCGGTGCAACTCCTCGGCTCGACGGTCCGCCTTGGTTGGATCAGGAGTTAATACGAATTCAAACGGCTTGTCCAGTGTAAAACTGTACTCTTCGACACAACGGCTGCAGCGCCCCTTTAACAAGCCACGAAAAGTCCCGCTGAAGAAAATATCCTGGCCGGAACGGTAATAGACCAGATCGACTTCCAGACTCGGTGGAAATACAAAGTCCCGGTTTTGCGTCCGGCGGTAAAGCTCGTTTAGTTCCTCAATACGTTCGGAGAAGTGTATCTCTTTGGGAGATTGAGGAACCTCGTCAACGGAGATTTTCATCGGCGGTGATATGCGATGTGTGTTAAAAGAATATAGACAATTGATTCGGCTTGTCAAGCGGAGGGGAACCGTCAGTTTACTAAAAAACTACATGAAATCGGTGACTTCCGAAGCGTAATGAACTTCGGTACTGTAAGCCGTCCTCGCCTTGAGTATTCACAACGTTTTTGTTAACCCTGTTGATGTTCAGCTCATGGATTTTCCCAAGACATTGGCAGCCCAGTGGCGCGGCAAGCGGTTTAATTCGTTCAATTGCGCCCTGCGCGAGGTCTTCGACGCGCGCGTTTACAAGATCGGCCTGCGCTTGGATTTCACCTGTCCGAACCGCGACGGCAAAGTCGCTGTGGGCGGGTGTATTTATTGCAATAACGCGAGCCACACACCCCAGGAATACCGCCCG
>JBIOXP010000062.1:0-3388 GCA_044869705.1 Binatia bacterium
TCAAGCTGGCGGTGGTGCTCCTGATCATTGCTGTCGGGGTTTTCTACATCGACCCCGCCAATTGGCATCCCTTCGCTCCGTACGGCTATGCCGGTGTGAGCCTTTTCGGCAAGACCGTGATTGGACAACATGGAGCGGGTGGCGAACCGCTGGGAATGATGGCGGGCGCTGCCGTTGTGTTCTACGCGTATATTGGCTTTGACTCGGTCTCCACCCATGCCGAAGAAGCGCGCAATCCGAGCCGCGATGTGCCGATCGGCCTCATCGGTTCGCTCACCGTGTGCACCGTTCTGTACCTTGCGGTCGCGGCGGTTCTCACCGGCATGGTCCCCTACCAGCAAATCGATATCGATGCGCCGCTCGCCAAGGCTTTCAGTCGAACCGGGTTGCCCTGGGCGCATGCTTTGATTTCGCTCGGGGCGCTCACCGGCATCACCTCGGTCTTGATGGTGCTGATGCTGAGTCAACCGCGCATCATGCTGGCGATGGCGCGTGACGGTCTTTTACCCAACCGTTTTTTTGGCGCGGTGCATCCCCGTTTCCGCACGCCCTGGAAATCGACGATTTTGACCGGCACCGTAGTTGGAATCATGGGCGCATTATTGCCGCTCCGCATCCTTGCCGAGCTCGTGAACATCGGGACACTGCTGGCGTTCGTCATCGTCTGCGCGGCCGTATTGATCATGCGCCGGACCAATCCAGAAATGCCGCGCCCGTTTCGCTGCCCGCTCGTGCCGCTGGTGCCGCTACTCGGCATCGTATTCTGCTTGTTGCTGATGTTTTCTTTGCCGGTGGAAAATTGGCTGAGATTAATCGTCTGGCTGGTGATCGGCTTCGCTATCTATTTCAGCTATGGAAGATCGCACAGCGTGCTCGGGCGCACGCTCGGATAGATCGTTGCGGGGTTGGTTTTCTCAAAGCGGTTTTCGGCCGATTTCCCTGAGCAGCTTGTCCCATTTCTCGGCAGCCTTGTCATATTCTTCCGTCGAGAGCCCGGCCTCGGGGTACCAAAGCTTGAAGCTCACCGGCTTGAACGGGCTCCCATAGTCGAGATCGCCGAGAATTTTTGCCGCTTCGGGACTCAGAAGAAAATCGGCCAGCAACGCGGCCGCGTGCGGATGCGGCGCCCGATCCACCAGAGCCACAGCGCCTGCATTGGTGGGAACGATATCCATCGGCGCCCAATCGATTGGAGCGCCTTTCGCTTTTGCTTCGAGGGCGTGATCGCGGAAGATCGTCGGCGACAGCGCCACCTCTCCTGAGATCACGAGATCGGCCATGGCGCGCCCCGAAATCGCGTGCAACGTGATCTCCTGCGCTTTCAACTTCCGTACGAACTCCTCGCCTTTCACTTTGACCATGCCGCCGATGGTGCGCGTTCCGGTTTCGTTCGAAACCAAACCGATTTTTCCTTTGAGCTGAGGCCTGAGCAAATCGTTATAGTTTTTCGGCACCAGCGTGGCGGGGATGAGATTGGTATTGTAACCGACGCCCATGTAAGTCTCGCGATCGATGGCCCAGTAGACGAGGCCGCGCGCGGCAGTTTCTTTCGTCGCCGGCGGATACTTGGCAAGATAGGTCGAGGTGAAAGCGATCAAAAGCTTGTTCTCGCGGAAAAAGCGCAAGGTCGGCAGCGTGGTTTCGACGGTGTCGGCGATGATCTGCTTCGCCTGAGCCTCGGCGCTGATTTTGGTCATGATATCCGAGCTGGTACCGCGATAGGGTTCGATCTTCACGCCGGGATATTTCGCTTCGAAGCCTTTGGCGAGCTCTTTGTAAGAGCTTCCGGCGAGCGAGGTGTACCAAACGACTTTGCCCTCCGTTTTTGCTCCGGCGAGCAGCCGCTGCTCGCGATCGGCTCCAGCATAAGCCGCGGTATCTGGAGCCGAAGCGGCGTTTTTGCCTTGCGCCCATGCTCCGGTGATACCACTGACGAAGAGCCAAGCTATCGCGATCGGTCCGATTTGTTGCGCCAGTCGCTTCACGAGTCCTCCTTTGTATGCTCCCGGCTCCGCTCCCATTTAGCGCGGCGCAGAATAGAGCTCCTCAGCCCTAGGCTTGGACACATATCCCAACTCGATATCGCGTTTGATCGCCTCGCGGTCCCGCTCCTCGGGTTTGCCGTATCCACCGCCGCCGGCCGTGAGAAAAGTCACCGTCTCGCCGGGATGAACCGATAAATGGCTGAACTTTCCCGGCAGCCTCTCTGCTGCTCCATTGCGTTGAATAATCGTCTCGTTCACCGCGCCTTCGGCGCCACCGAGCAAACCCCACGGCGGGCATTTGATGCGATCGGTGTTGCGGCTCAGAAAAAAATCCTCGAGCGGCCTGACCTTCACTTCAACACCGATCCCGCCGCGAAATTTTCCCGCGCCACCGCTGTCGGTGCGGAAAGCATGACACTCGTAAAGCAGCGGATAATACAGCTCCTGTAATTCGATGGGGGTATTTTTCACATCGCCTTGGCACATCGAGACAGCCGCGGAAACGCCGTCCTCGAACGGCCGGCCGCCCCAGCCGCCGCCAATGATATTTTGGCAGACGTAGCGCCGCCCGGTTTTGGAATTGATGCCGAAAATCGCGTATCCCCCCATGTCGCCCTTGTGCGCCGCCGGCACCCGGTCCGGCAGCGCCGGCGCCAGCGCGCGAAAAATCGTGTCGAGCACCGTCGGCAGAGACAAGCTCCAGCCGCCGATCGGCGCCGGACGGCGCGCGCTCAAGAGCTTGCCCGCGGGAAGAATCACTTTGAGCGCACGAAATGACCCTTCGTTGACTTCGCGGTGCGGCGAGGTCAAAGCCTTGAACGCAACGCGCGCCGCCGCCATGCCGCCGCTGGATCCACAATTGATGAACCCCGGCACTTGATCGGCGACTTCGCTGAAGTCGATGGTCAGCTCGTCGCCGCTGATGGCGACTTTAACTTTGATCGGGATGGTTTTGTTCATCACCCGGCCGTCGTCGTCGAGAAAAGAGGACGCCTCATAGAGGCCGTCGGGAATCGCGCGCACGGCTTCGCGCACGAGCTTGTCGGTCTGGTCCCAGATGGTCTCGACCGCCTGGAGGAAAACTTTACCGCCGTACTTGCGGCAAATCTGATTCAAGCGTTCTTCGCCGGTGCGGCAACAGGCGATTTGCGCGCGCAGATCGCCGAGCGACGATTCGGGAAAGCGTATATTGTCTTCGATCAACCGCAGCACTTCCGCATTGGGCCGGCCTTCTTTGTAGATTTTAACCGAGCGCACCTGCAGCCCTTCTTCGTAAACATCGCGGGTATTGCTCGAACCGAATCCGGTGCTGCCGCCGCCCACGTCGATCCAGTGGGCGCGGACAGCGAGAAAACAAAGCAGCTTGTTCTCCCAGAAAAACGGCGTGTAGACCACCATGTTAT
>JBIOXP010000063.1:0-13914 GCA_044869705.1 Binatia bacterium
GTGCAGGATGCGAGTTCGATCCAGCCGGGAATGCACTTGACCTGCGTCAAGTCGAACGAGTGGAATCCCGAGATCGTGAAGCGATCTGACCTCGTGGTGAAAATGGGCCGTGCGACAAAACACCTCGACGAAGGCCAGATGCGTATCGGCGGCGAAGCCGCCGTGGTTGCCGGCAATGCGGAGGAGATCAAGCGCATCGCCAATCCTGCCGTCGATATCTTTTCGCAGGACCTGCCGGTTCTCACAGACATTGTTTCCGGGAAGCTCAAAGGTCGCACCGACAAAAACCAGGTCACTTTTTTTGCCAACAGCGGCACCCAGGGCCTGCAGTTCGCTTCCACTGCGGGTTACGTCGTGCGCGAAGCAAAACGGCGCGGTCTAGGGCAAGAGATTCCCACCAGTTGGTTTTTGCAGGATATCCGGGATTAAAAGATAGTGAGCCGCGCGATGCCAAAACGAATCTCAGCGTTGCTCATCTTTGTTACGCTTCTTACGATCACGAATCGAGCTCCGGCCCAGCTTACACCCGTCAAGATCGGCCATAACGGGTTTACCGACGAAACCGTCTTTTATCTTGGCCGAGATGCCGGCATTTTTAAGAAGCACGGCATTCACTTAGAGTTGATTTACATTCCCGGCGGTTCGCTGTCCGTGCAAGCCTTGATCGGCAACAGCCTGGATATGTTGCTCGCCGGCGGAACGCCGCTCGTTTATGCGGTTTTGAAAGGCGCAGACCTCAAATTTATCGCAGGTCTCAACAATCGCATGCCTTACGTGCTGGTCGCACGCGACGGGATCAATACGGCGGAGCAATTGCGCGGCAAGAAAGTTGGCATCAGCCGGTTCGGCAGCAATACCGACTTTGTGGTTAAGCTCGCCGCGACACAGATGGGACTCAACCCCAAACGCGATATTCAAATCATGCAGGTCGGCGGTCCGGATGCACGTGTGGTCGCTCTCAAGAGCGGCATTGTCGACGCCACGGTAGTGCCACCTGAACTTGTTTCATTGGGCCGAAAACTCGGCTATCACACGCTCTTCGATCTGGTCGAAAAGGAGATCGAGTATTTACAGATCGGCGTTGCGGCGAGGAGCGATTATCTAAAGTCGCAGACTGACACGGTGCGGCGCGTGACGCGCGCGTACCTGGAGTCGATTAAATATTACGTGAGCCACCGCGAAGAAGCGATCAAAGAATCGTTGAAGTTGCTGAAGATAGACGAACGACAAGCCGCAGAGGTCGGCTATGACTATCGGCTCAAGACCTTACCCGTAGACGGCAAATTGTCCGTCAAAGGCATGCAGTTGGTGATCGATGCCGCAGCCGAAGAGGATCCCAAGGCGAAGTCGCTGACGCCGCAGCAGCTCTTCGACTTGAGTTTTCTTCCGTAATAATTCACGGATGGCCGACACAGAAACAACCCCCGTCTTCTCGACTGAAAAGGCGCTCTCGCGTCTCAGCGAGTCGATTCATGCAAAGGCCGATAACTTCTATGCCATGTATTCGAGCGTGCTCGGCGGTATCGTCACCGATCCCGCGCTCATGGTTTTGCCCCTCGATGATCACATGGTGCACCGCGGCCACGCCGTCTTCGATACCGCAACGCTCACGCGCGGCATGCTTTACCAGCTCGATCCTCACCTCGATCGCTTGATGCAATCCGCCGAAGGAGCGCGCATCGCCCCGCCGTTCCCGCGCCAACGTTTGCGCCAAATCATTTTGGAGACCGCCGCAGCGAGCCGACAGCGTGAAGCCTCGGTACGTTACTGGCTTTCCGCCGGTCCGGGCGGGTATGGTCTTGGCCCGGCGGAATGCGTCGGCAGCAGCTTTTATGTGATCATCTTTAAGCAGGAAGCTTATCCGCAGAGCTACTACCTCGACGGGATCAAGCTCATCACCAGCCGGGTACCGATCAAGCCACCGCTGTTCGCGCGCATTAAGTCGACCAACTATCTGCCCAACGTACTGGTCCTCCTGGAAGCCAAAGACCGCGGCGCCGATAACGGCGTTTTCATCGATCAGCGTGGCATGATCGCGGAGAGCTCTAACATGAATGTCGCGTTCGTCACATACGATCGCGTCTTCCGTCATCCGCCTTTCGACGCGATCCTGTCCGGCATCACGATTCGGCGAGTCCTCGATTTTGCGCAGACGCTGGTTGAAGCAGGCGTGCTCAGCGGCGTGCGGGTTTCGGACATATCTGTCCACGAAGGACAGCGGGCTGCGGAAATGATGCTGATCAGCAGCTCGATCAAAATCGCGCCGGTGGTGCAATGGGACGGGAGAGACATCGGCGACGGCAAACCCGGACCGATTGCAAAAAAGCTCCTGGAAATGTGGAATCTGGATACATCGGCGAGCGACCAACTCGTGGCGCTCCCCGAGCCGCGTTAATTTGAAGCGGCCGGACCCACTTGAACGATATACGCATGAGTTGCTGCCGATTACCTCACCAGAACTGCGCGAATCGAAAATGATGATCAAAAAATGAGCACTAATAAGCCTGCGTTCGGCGTTCTCCTGCCGACGCGCGAAGCCGTCATGTCGGAGCGTTCAGATCCGTCGACCCTTCTACAACTCGGCCAGCGGGCAGAGGCACTCGGATTTCATTCGCTGTGGGTCGGCGATAGCTTGACGGCGCGGCCGCGCATCGACGCACTCACTACGCTCGCGGCCGTCGGGACACGCACTCGGCGCCTGCGCTTGGGAACGGCCATCTTTCTTGCGGCGCTGCGCCATCCGGTTTTGCTCGCCTATCAGCTCGCTAGTCTCGACTGGATTACAGGCGGGCGGATCGATTTCGGTGTGGGCTACGGCCGGCCCAAGGAGCCGGCGGGCGAGCATGAATTCGAGATCCTCGGGCTCGATCCGGCGGCGCGCATCAAGATGAGCGAAGAAGCGATTCAGATTATGCGCCGACTATGGCGTGAAGATCATGTCTCTCATGCGGGCAGGTTCACCAAGTTCGATGATGTTACCATCCAGCCCAAGCCGGTGCAGGCAGGCGGTGTGCCGATCTGGATCGCTTCGAATAACGTGGAACCTGGTTTGAAGCGTGTAGCTCGCCTGGGCGATGCCTGGATCAACAACATCAAAACTCCCTCGGTTTTCGCCGAATGCTGGCAGAAAATCCGTGCTTACGCGATCGATTTTGGGCGCGCCCCCGACGCAATTCGCGCCGGCATCTATTTTACTCTTGCGGCGGGCGGCAAGGACGCGGTCGCCGAAGGCCAGGCTTTCCTCGCGCGATACTACAATCGCTCGTACGAAGCGGTGGCCAACGCGATGCTCTGTGTCACTGGCGATTGGGACCAGGCGATCGACCGGATGGAAAAATACCTCGAGTCAGGCGCCTGCACGGTAGTGCTCCGTCTGGCCGCCAACGATCAACGCCGTGCTCTGGAAACTTGCGCCGAAGCGCTCGGTCGACGCGGATTGCTAAACTCTTGAAACGCCCCGCACGTGGAGTCGCACGGGCGCATGCGCATGCGCCGTTCCCGCCAAGTTGCAGTACTTGAATGTGTTTGACACTACGGTCTTTGAACGCCTAATCCGGTATTCGGAGAACGATCTTCCCGAATTGCCGCGCGTTTTCGAGATGAAGCTGCGCACGGGCGGTATTCTCGAGCGGAAATATTGAATCGATCACCGGCTTGAGCTTCGCGCTATTCAAAAAATTGATGACCTGACTAAATTCTTCGCGGCTGCCGAGCGTCGAGCCATAAATTTTGAGCTCCTTGGAAGAAATCGCCGCGATGTCGTCAACGGGCGCGCCGCCGGCCGTCGCGCCACAGGTGACCAGCCGTCCGCCGCGCGCAAGCGCGGCCAAACTCTTCCGCCAAAACTCGCCGCCGATGGAATCGAGCACCACATCGGCTCCTTGGCCGTCCGTCAGGGTTTGAACCGCTTGGACAAAATCTTCGCTGGCATGGTTGATTGTAGAATCGGCGCCTAACACCCGCGCCCGATCGAGTTTTTCGTCGCTACCGGATGTCACGATGACCCGCGCGCCGATTTTCTTTGCGACCTGCAGCGAAGCGCTTGCGACCCCGCCGCCAATGCCGAGGATGAGAACCGTTTCACCGGGCTCAAGCCGGGCGTTGGTGATCAACATCCGCCAAAGCGTGATGAACACCAGCGGAAACGCCGCCGCTTCTTCAAAGGAATAGCCGGTTGGAATTGGAAAACAATTTTGCGCCGGCAATTTTACATACTGAGCGTAGGTTCCTGCCAGTCTTTCGCCCAATACGCGAAGCCGAAAGCACATGAAGTCTCGATCGGTAAGGCAAAATTCACACTGGCCACAGCCCGTCGGCGGATAGAGACAAACCCGATTGCCAATTCGTACGTGCTGCACTCCTTGGCTAACGTCGACCACGACTCCGGCGCCGTCGGCGCCAAGAATGTGCGGCATGGTTATCCGCGCGCCAGTTAGGCCGAGCCGATTCCAAATATCTATGTGATTGAGCGCTGCGGCGCTGAGCTTCACGATCGCTTGCCCCGCGCCGTCGCATCGAGGCTCCTCTGCATCCTCGAAAAACAGCTGATCGACACCGCCATGCCTGTGCATTCGGACAGATTTCAAAACGCCTCCCGTTGCGAAAACTATTCGCTAACAAGAGCGATTTTTGAAGTCAACGCGGCGATTCGACACAGGGACGAAGTGCGGGCCTTGCGCGCTTCGCGCGGCTACTTCACTGGCAAGCTAAACTGCGGCGACAACTTTGACTGAGAACGAAGAGTTGTTGGGGGACGGGTGTCCTCCCGTGAGGACACCCGGCGCGATGGCAGCAAACGTGAATGAGGAGGAATCCACGCCTGCGCTCGGGCACATCGTTTGCCGATTGCGTCGGCATATCCAAAACTATCGCATTCGGTTCATGGCGAATTGAAGCTTTTTCAGTTCGCCCTGCAAATACATGTCTTTCAATTCATGGCGGTCCATGTGCGCTTCGAGCAGTTCTGCCGGAAACATTCTGGCCCCGCAACGATGGCAAACAGCGGCACTGTATGTTTCTTTATCGTACTGAATGGAGTAAGAACTTTCGTTAATAGTTGATTCCATTTGTCCCTCACTGTCGATAATTTGCAACAGTGCGACGTCACGCAAGCTCGATGCCACGACCTTAGATGTAGCACAAAATGTCTAAGTTAGCGATTAAAAAAAGGAACCCATCCGAATGAGGGGCTTAGCGATGACCTTGGCGGAACAAAGTCTGCCAACGCAAAATGTCAGCGGTTTACATTTTTGTGCCCCGATGAATAAGATCGTACCTTAAGATGGCGAGAAACCTTCACTCGGTCCCTGGCGTCGATTTTCTCCTCGAAAACGCCGGGCGGCACACCATAGGCCTTGTCGAGCTCAATAACGCGCGCGTGCTGAACGCGCTCACGCTTGGAATGTTTCAAGTGATCGAGGAGCAACTACTCGCATGGGAGGCGCAGTCCGATCTGGCGTGCGTAGTCTTTCATGCTAGCTCCGACAAGGCGTTTTGCGCGGGCGGCGATGTAAAAACTTTAGTGAGCGAGCTCAAAACCAGCGGCGCTCTGCAGCGCGCTGGCGACTTTTTTGCCGTCGAGTACTTTGTCGATTACCGCATTCATACATACCGCAAACCGGTTCTCTGTTGGGCCGACGGCATGACTATGGGCGGTGGCATCGGTCTCATGAACGGCGCGTCATCGAGAGTGGTGACGGAGCGCACCCTTATGGCGATGCCGGAAATGTCAATCGGCCTTTATCCGGACGTTGGCGGCACACGTTTCTTAAACCAAATGCCGGACGGACTCGGCCTTTTTCTCGGGTTGACGTCGGCGCGCTTTGACGGCACGGATGCCGTCGCGATTGGTATGGCAGATTTCAAGATCCGGTCGGAGAAAAAGGCAACGGTAATCGCGGGATTGAAAGACTTGCGTTGGACGCCGGACGGTCTCGAAAACAAGACGCTTCTCCAACATTATCTCGAAGGCTTCGCTGAACCGACGGGAGCGAAATCTCCTGCCATTCTTGAGCGTCTCGACGTGATTCAGTGCTTGACGAACAAAAATTCGTCCGAGGCAGTGGACGCCGCATTGCGCGCTTGGCAGGGCGATGATCCATGGCTCCGCGATGCAATTCAGAATTATCTCAGGGGGTCGCCCACCTCGGCCAAAGTCATCTTTCAGCAACTCAGCCGCGGAAAAACGCTTTCTTTAAAAGAAACCTTTCTTCGGGAATGGGACATGTCGCTTAATTTTTGTGCCCGTTCAGATTTTCTCGAAGGCGTTCGCGCTCGTCTGATCGATAAAGACCAAACCCCGCGTTGGAATCCGCCCACCCTCGAGGGCGTATCCGACCAAGAAGTGGAACGTTTTTTTGCTCCGCACCACGGCCAACCCAATATTCTCGCCGCTCGGTTTGAAAAAATGGCTGACCGTCCGGGCTGATACAGACTGCGCAACAGCAGACTCCAGCTCGGGCGTTTCGTCCCCCTTGACAGGAGCGCACGATTCGCGCGAAGAACTCTCCATATGCCGCCTGAGCATGTTTTGGAGATCGGCTTTCCGGTAATGCGTTATGACATTACCCTGCCCTTGCTCGAAGGACGCGTGCCGATCGATGGGGTGAAACTAAAGCCGACCAAATCCTCATCGATGATCAACAAAGAAGAGCCGAGCTTGAGGGACGGCGACTTTGGCCTAGTGGATCTGAACCTCGGTTACTTTCTGCCCGCCGTCGAAGCCGGCTGGCAAATCATCGGCCTGCCGATTTTTTCCAAACGCAAGCCCGTTTACCAGCTGATTTTCTGTCGCGCGGATTCTGAAATTGGTGCGCCCAACGATCTCGCCGGCAAGCGCATCGGCTCGCGGACTTATCGTACCGCTCTCACCGTATGGGCGCGCGGCTTATTGAGCGAGCGTTACGGCGTCGATTTCGCGGCGGTGCACTGGGTGTTGCAAGCAAAGGAAGCGTTCCCGGTACATGATTCGAAAGTGCAGATCGAGTATGTGGACGAGGCGAAAAATATGGCGCAACGTCTGATCGCCGGCGAACTGGACGCCATGATTACCGACGTTTCCGACACGAAAATGTTCGCGAGCCTCGAGAACAATGCCCGAATCACGCGTTTGTTTCCCAATTACAGCGACGAAGATCAAAAACTCTATCGCGAAACCGGAATTTATACGCCCGTGCATATGATCGTGATGAGCCGTAAACTCGACCGCAGCCATCCTGAGCTCGCGGGCAAGCTTTACGCCGCTTTCGAACACGCCAAGCAGCTCGCTTATGACGACACCCTCAGCGATCGCGGCGGCTTCTCAGTCGTTTATTTGAGAGAGCGCATGAAAGAGCAGATCGCCGCTTGGGGCGATCCATGGAAATACGGTATCAAGGCCAACAAGCCGACAATCGATACGTTTATCCGATACAACGTCGCTCAGGGCATGATCCGGAGCGCTCCGTCCTACGATCAGATCTTCGCGGCGGGCACGCTCGACACCTGACGGTCGAGTTGAACGTATGACTGCTGAACGATTTGACTTCCAGTAATCTGATGAGGCGCTCCTATGCTTTCGCGAGAAGACAATGAACTGATCACCCGAACCGGCTCGGGAACACCCATGGGTGATCTTATCCGGCGCTACTGGATTCCGGCGCTGCTATCGGAAGAAATTCCCGCCCCGGATTGTCCGCCGGTACGGGTCAAATTGCTCACCGAGGAATTAGTTGCATTCAGGGATAGCAACGGTCGCATCGGATTGATCGGCGAGCACTGTGCGCATCGGGGCACTTCACTTTTTTTCGGCCGCAACGAGGGATGCGGGCTGCGCTGCATTTATCATGGCTGGAAGTACGATGTGGACGGAAACGTTCTCGAGACTCCAGCCGAGCCCGCCGGCAGCGACTTTCGCAGCAAGCTCCGACACAGCGCTTATCCCACACACGAGGCGAACGGCGTCGTTTACGCTTATCTCGGTCCCGCCGAAAAAATTCCGTTGTTTCCCAACTACGAGTGGACGCAGGTTCCGCTCGAATATACCTATGTCACCAAGTGCCTGCTCGAATGCAATTATCTGCAGGGGCTGGAAGGCGAATGCGACTCATCGCACTTATCTTTTTTGCACCGCGCGTTCACCAATGAGCGCAACCAGTTGCTTTATAAAAGCGACACCGCCCCGTTCTACGAAACCGAAGATGCCGACTTCGGCGTGAGGCTGATCGCGACACGCAATCATGACAATCAACGCTACGTGCGCTTTTCGGCGTTCGTGATGCCGGTTTATGGTTGCGTTCCGGCGGGACGACCGACCAATGAGCTCGAAGGCTATGAAATTCATACCTATGTCCCGGGCGATGATACTCACTGCTGGCGTTACGATATCGGCTTTCGCCGGGATCGCGCAGTGCGCCAAGAGGAAGTGCACCGGCGCAAGCAGATCAATCCCGACTACACGCGCGTTCGCAACGCTCGAAACAACTACCTCCAGGACCGTGCTATGCAGAAGAGCGTCAACTTCACCGGCATTGAGGACTTTCTGAACCACGACGCGTGTGCTACCGAAAGCATGGGCGCGATCTTTGACCGAAGCCACGAGCATCTCGGAGTCAGCGACAAAGCGGTGATCGCCGTGCGCCGGTTTCTACTGAACAGCGTGAAGGATTTTCGAACCGGCAAAGCACCGCCGCATCTGGTACAAGACGCCAAGCGCAACTGGTTTCCTCATGTGGATTGCTTCGCATGTTTATTGCCGTCCGATGTTCCGTGGCGCCACCGATTCGAGTATCTCACCTCTAGAGCGGCAAAAGAGAATCCCATGTCGTATGCCGTCAGGCGCAAAGTGGCTTCCTAGATGAGTCTTCCATCAATCCAGAAAAAATTACGAGCGAAAATGGACCGGCATAAAAATCCGAATGGCCGCGCGCTGCGCAACAAAATCAAAACCATCGAGGACGAATTGAGAATCGCCGCAAAGATTCTCGATTGGGAAATCGGCGATCTTTGGGGTCACGTCGGGGCGCGTCTTCCGGGCGATCGCGGCATTGCCGTGAGGATGTTCCGACGCCCCGAGCAGGGCAACAAAGACTGGCTCGTGCATTTCGATTTTTCACTAAAAAAGCTTTCCGGCGTCGGGACGATTCCGCGCGAAGCGGTGATCTATACCGAAATCTTCAAAGCCCGGCCCGACGTCAACGCAGCGGTTCATTGTCATGCGGCGATGTGCGTCGCCCTTAGCCTCGCGGACAAGCCTATCAACTGGATCCATATGCAATCGTCGCGCTTTCGTGGCGGCACGCCGATCTTCCCGAGGCCGATTTATATTCTCGACGAGGAAGAGGGCGCCGCACTTGCCAAGAGTTTGGGTGATGCCTCCGCGGTCATGATCAAAGGGCATGGCATCGTCACGGTCGGGGAAAGCATCGACGAAGCTTGCATCAACGCGCTTTACATGGAGCGGACGGCGAAGATTTTGGCCATTGCCGGTTTGCATGGTTATCAGGGCCCGACACCGGACGCGATCGAAACGCTGACCGCAAGTCGAAAAAAACTGTTTCGGCGCCCGCGCGACGAAATGTTTCATTCCGCCGATTGGAACTATTACGCCGATAAAGTCAAAAGAGGCGAGCGGTGGACCAGAGGCTGGACATAACACTTAGTCTCTAGTTTCAATAGTTTTGGTTCGATTCAACCCACGAGAGACCAGAAACAAGGAATTGGGAACCTCGACTCACTACACCCATGAAATCGCTCGCGGCTTTGCTGATCGCCTTGCTCTTTCCCCTGACTTTATCGCCCAGGAGACCTATTTAGTTGCCTATGCCGGGTTTGCCGGCTTTCAAGCGCCAGTCTGGGCCCCCAAAGACCTCGGCTTGTTTCAGAAATACGGTTTCAACGGCGACGTGGTGCTCGTGCCGGGCTCGGTTCGCCAGATTCAAGCGGTGCTCGGTGGCAGCATCCATTTGGCTCAGGTCGATGCCGCAACGGGTATCAACGCGATGAATCAAGGCGCCGATCTCGTGATGATTTCCGGAACGCTCAACAGTTTTCCGTACAGCTTTGTGACCCAAAAAGAGATTCGTAGACCGGAGGATCTGATCGGCAAAAAAATCGGTATTCTCGCCATCGGCGGTGCGACAGAAACAGCGACCTTTCTGGCGCTGAAAGCCTGGAACATAGCGCGGCAGTCGGTCACAATTTTTCCCGCGGGCGATTCTGCGGCACGCATTGCGGCGCTTTCCACCAAAGCCATTGACGCCACCATGTTGTCATATCCCGACATCAATGAGGCGCTGCGCCTCGGCATGCACGAGCTCGTGAAGATGCCGGACCTCAAGGGCACCTCGTTTCCTATGAATGTCATGGTGGCCCGCCGTTCCTTTCTCGAAAAAAACCGCGCGGCGATAAAGCGCTTTCAGCAGGCCTACGCAGACGGCACGTATCAGTTTATGACCAGTAGAGAAAAGGGATTGGCGGTTCTCTCGAAGCGGTTGCGCTTCAAAGATCCCAAGGGCCTGGAGGAGACCTACGATTACTTTGCCAAGAGCTTCGCGATGCCGACACGTGTTTCGCAAGATGGTTTGCGTAATACGCTGGAGATCGTCGCTCAGCGAAATCCAACCGTAAAAGTGGACATGAACATTGGCAAGTACCTCGATGAAAGCATTCTCGATGACTTGGATCGCGAAGGTTTCTTCAAACGGCTCCTCGGAAAAAGCTGATCACGGAGCGCCGGGAACATTATTCTCTATATCCGCGCTACCGGAAGAGTAGGTCGATCCGAAGAATTATTCGCCAGCTCGACGAACGGCTTCACCGATGATCCGTACGATTCGGAAAAACTATACGCCACCATGCTTAGCGCGTCCGCTCGACTACCGGTTTCTGTTTTGCGTTCATTTCACAAATACGGTTGAACCTATCGTATCTTCGATTCCGCCTTGACTGACGAGCGAGGCGTACACTATAAGAACCCGAGTAAAACTTCACCCACCTCATCGTGAAAGGATCGAGTGTCATGCGCAAAACGCTGGCTCTTTTGTTTGTCGGGTTGGTTTCGAGCGCGCCGTTTGCCTTCGGCCAATCGGCGCAAACGGTCGCCGCCGCCAAAAAGGAGGGCGGCAAGGTCATCGTCTATACCTCGATGGAAACGTTCACCGCCGATGCGCTGAAAAAAGCCTTCGAAGCCAAAACCGGATTGCAGATGGAATATTGGCGCGGCGGCTCCACGGAAATCCTCGATCGTGTGCTCAGTGAGCACCGCGTCGGTAAACCGCAATTTGATGTTGTCGCAACCACCGGCGACCACATGCGCCTGATGGCCAAGGGCGGGGCTTTCGGCAAATACGAATCACCGTCCTTCAAAGGCTTTGCCAAAGACGCCATCGATCCAGAATTGGGAGCTCGCTACCGCAACGTCCTTTACGGCGTGATTTACGACAAGAACCAGATCAAGCCTTCCGAAGCTCCCAAAACCCTCGAGGACGTGGTCAAACCGGAATACCGAGGCAAACTCGTGATGCCGCATCCCACCGGCCATACATTGACCACTCAGTGGCTGGCAAGCCTGGACAAGATCATGCCCAAACCGCGCGTGGAAAAATTTATCCGTGAGCTTGCCGCGGCAAAACCGATCTTTGCCGAATCGATTGTCCCCGCCGCAGATCGCGTCGGCACGGGCGAAACGCCGATCGGCATTACCTTCGTGCGCTTCGTGTTGACCTACAATAAGCAAGGCGCCAATCTCGATTATGTGCGCGATTACACGATGCTCGGCGACGGACAGTTCATCACCCTCGGCGCCAAACCACCGCACCCCAATGCCGGCAAGGCGTTTATCGATTTCTTTCTCGACGAGGAAAGCATGAAAATTCAGGCGGACACCGGAGAGTTCGTCAACCGCAGGGGCGTATACCCGCCTCTTGCCGATGCGGATAAGATCAAGTTCGTGCAGATGTACAGTTTCGGAAAGGAAGATTTCGAAACGAAAAAGAAAGAATATCAAAAAATCTTTTTCCAGTAGTCACGTGCATTGAAGTTCATGATTTGTCATCCTGAACGAAAGTGAAGGATCAAGCCAGAGATTCTTCGGCTGCGCCTCAGAATGACAGCTAGATAGACGATCAGGAGTAAGAAAAATGTCATCATTCGTTATCGATGCAGACGGTCACATCATGGAAGATCACAAGGACATATTCGCGCATATCAAAGCCAGTTTCGGTGAAATGAACTGGCATTCGACCTGGCCGATGTTCGATGCTGATGGCTGGCAGCGCGGCCTGGCGCGTAAGGGAAAGCGGGAAGATCCGGACGCCGAAGCATGGGTGCGCTTTCAGGACGAACACGGCATCGACTGCGCCGTGCTTTATCCAACCTCGGCGCTCGCCATTGGAATGATTCAGCTGCCCGCGTGGGCTGCGGCCATCGCGCAGGGCTACAACGACTGGCTTCATGATCGGTTTATCAGCCAATCACCGCGCCTGAAGGGTGTGGCCTTGTTGGCGCCTCAGGACCCGAAAGCCGCCGCGGCAGAATTGCGTCGTTGTGTCAAAGATCTCGGTTTTCGCGCCGGACTTTTACCTTCGGTGACAAACAACCGAAACCCGCTCTACGGCTCGCCCGTGTTCCACGAAATCTATGACGAAGCTCAACGATTGGATGTGCCGCTCACGATTCACGGCGGCGTGAGCCAGAATCTCGGCCTCGACCGCGTGTGCAGTTTTCTCGAAGCGCACATGCTCGAGCATCCGGTGGGTCTCTTTTTGCAAATTACCAACATGATGTTTCAAGGCGTGTTTCAGGAATTTCCCAGACTGCGCGTCGCTTACCTCGAGGCCGGCGCCGGCTGGGTGCCGTTCATGATGGATCGCATGGAAGAAGACTACGAAAAATTCGCCGCGCGACTGGCGCCTCACCTGAAGGATCCGCCGAGCAAGTTTTTCAAATCGGGAAACATTTTCGTCACCATGGAGGTCGAAGAGCGCACGGCGCCTTACCTTTCCGATTTGATTCGCGACGATGTAATCATGTGGGCTTCCGATTTTCCACATGAGCGTGAGCGCGATCAATTCGGCGGTGACCTGCCGCACCTTTACGCCCGCAAAGACTTATCCGACGAATTCAAGAGAAAAATGCTCTACGACAACCCGGTGAGATTCTACCGATTCAGCGAAGGCGATATCGCCGCAGCCCGAAAAGCGAGAAAAAACTGATCGGAGAGGGCAGATTCCGACGATGAAATGATGCGTCAGTAAGGAGAGCCGTCCTTGTGCACGAACTTCCATTGTCCGTCGATCATTAGCGCCTGCAAGTCATCGTCCGGATAGCTACCTTCATCGCCTGGTGTTCGGTCTCCTATTTCCAGATAGACAACCTCTTCTTCGGTCTCATTGATCAACCGATGACCGTTTCCGGTGCCGGCTTTGAATCCAGCGCACATGCCCGGCGCCAATTTCGTTCGACCTTCGTCGGTGTGCAACGTTGGATGTCCCCGTAAGATATAGATGAACTCGTCTTGCTTGGTGTGAGCATGGCGCAACGCCGACACGGCATCGGGAGCGAGGCGCGTAAGATTCACCCCGAAATTGCTGAGACCAAATAAGTCACCGAGCGGCTGCTTTCGTCTTCCCGCCATTCGTGATGCGTAGGGCTCGGGGTAGCTCGACGCCTTGGTTCTTTCCGGTGCTTTCTCGGCGACCAGAGCTGTAGGTGTGTGCGAATTGGCCATAGGATTTGACTCGCTTAGCGTTAAACGATTTTTGCCGTCGGAATGGGACGGATATCTCAGTGAACTCAAGTACTGCTAGCGCCCCATCAACTTCTTTAGGAAACCTTCTTCTTCCAGCTTCTTTAAATAACGATCGCTGATGTAGTTTCGCGCGTCGATTTTGCCGAGCTTGGGATCGGCTTCGACGAGTGGATCGATGACGGCCTGCA
>JBIOXP010000064.1:0-5157 GCA_044869705.1 Binatia bacterium
ATGGACCCGAATTGTTTCTCCTGTTCTTCGAAAACTCTGCGAGCCTCTTCCGATGCGTTTTCTTTGCTCGCGCCTTTGATTCGTAACATTTGGACCTCCTGTAAAACGCTGAATTAAATCCTTAGCAACTTCGCGGCGGTTGTGCCCAACATATCCTGCTTGACGGGCGACGGTAACGGCAATTGCTTTACCTCTTCGATATACAGTTTGATGCCCTGCACACTCCGGCCATGTCGCGGATCGCTATTATTGAAATTCTGCGGGTAGTCGGTGGCAAAGATCATCCGCTGCGGACGAATGGCCTCGAGCGCACAGCGCAGTGCGATGGGGCTGCCTTCGAATCCGGCCATGTCGAAGTAAAGCCGATCAAAGTAGTCCTCGAATCGTTGCGGCAGCTTGAATCGGTACGACGAGCGCGCGATGCGTTCCTTGTATCCTGCCAGCCCCCCGCCAAAATGCGCAAATATAAATTCGAGATCCGGATAGCGCTCGATCACGCCGCCGGCGATGAGCCGCGTGACCGCCAAACCGAGATCGAACTCCCGCGTCAGAATCACCGGCAGCTGATAATCGTTCATTAAGCTGTAGCCCTTGGGCGCCAATGCCGGATGAATGAATAGCGGTACTCTGAGGCGCTGCATCGATTCGTAAAATTCGGCGAACTCGCTCGCATCGAGAGGCAAGCCGTTCACCTGCGAAGAGATAGTCACGCCTTTTAATTCAAGCTCGCCGATAGCGCGCTCCAGTTCGCCGAGTCCGCCTTTTTCCAGAACCGGCGCATGGGCCAGACCGACAAAGCGGCCGGAAAACTGCTTCTGTGCCTGCGCCGTGCAGTCGTTGATCAGCCGGCAGTTTTCCAGCGTCGTATCCCAGCCCAAAATACAGCTCTGCACGGCAACGTCGATACCGACCCGATCCATGTCATCGAGTTGCGCCTCGAGGTCGAAGAGTTGTGCGTGCACTGTCGCGTCGCCGGCTTTGACGGCCGCCTTTCGCGCGGGATCGATGCCGAAGCGGCGACCCAGTTCCGCGGGAATGTAGTGATGTTCGAAATCAACAATCATCTGGCTGCGTTCTGAAGCTATGATCCGACCATAATTTCTCCGACACCGCTAATTGCGCATATCGGCATGTGCATCGTGTTGCGAGCATAGCCGACGCCACCATGACGATCGATAACAATGAGCCCGCCCGTGCTCGCGGTGAGCTGCGCCAGATTGTCAATCGCGCGACGAGCGGCTTCACCCGGGCCATGTCCGTCCCGAAGATATTGCAGGGCTTCCCGCGCCATCAGAACACGCATGATCGCCTCCCCATGACCGGTGCACGATACGGCGCCGTCCTTGCTGGCATAGGTACCGCAGCCGAGCAACGGTGAATCGCCCACTCGGCCGGGCAGCTTGTTGAAGATGCCGCCGGTTGAAGTCGCCACTGCGGTCTTTCCTGCACCGTCAAATGCGACGCAACCCACAGTGCCGTGCAGGCGTTCCCAGCGACTTTTTTCCGCTTGGATTATCAGCGAATCTGGCGGAACTTGGGGAAATCCGATTTGGCGCGCGAACAGCAACGCTCCCTCGCCCGCCAGCATGACGTGGCGCCCGTCATCCATGATGCGCCGCGCGAGCTTGACCGGGTTTTTGATGCCGCTCACGGCCGCCAGTGCGCCGGCGCGAAGCGACTCTCCCTCCATAATCGCCGCATCCATTTCGACTTTCCCGAGAGAATTTACGGTCGACCCCGTACCGGCGTTGAACACCGGATTGTCTTCGAGTGTGACCACGGCGGCTTCCACGGCATCCAGTGCAGTCCCGCCATGCGTTAGAATCTCCCAGCCCGCCGACGCCGCTTCCTTGCAGCCGGTCAACCGCGGCGCGAGGCTGTCATCTTTGATGGCCCCGGCGCCGCCGTGAACGATGATTGATGGAGTTAAACCGGTCATCGACAAGTATTAGACCACGAAGTGATTCATGAGCTTAGCGGCTCGCCTATAGAGGATGAAAATGCCGGCACAGCGTCCCAGCTCGTCACCCCCGAATGTTAATCGGCGGTCCAGTCCGCAGTTCGCTTGGATTCCCGCTAGAAGCATACAGGAATGACGGAAGTGGGACCGCCACGCTCCAACCAGCACCTTTTTTTTCGAGGAGCCAGAAAGATCGCGAAGAGTTTCGCCATAAAATTGTCTTTCCTGTCCTCCGTGATCTCCGTGGGTGAATAAATATTCTGGTGCCAGGTAGTCATCTGCTTGATAAAACCGGCGGCTAAAGCTCACGAAAGCTCGCGCAGCACCGCTCTGCACGGCGCGCCGTCGGAACCGGCGAGCTTCACGGGCGGACAAAATAATTCGTACCGTCCCGGCGGCACTGCCGACAGATCCACGCCTTCGAGAAGAATCACGCCGTGATCGAGGAATGCGCGATGCACCGGTACCTGCTCATTCGCTCCTGCGGCGGAGAGATAATCAAGCCCAACGAGTTTCACGCCCAGATCCACCAATGCCTTCGCTGCATCCACCGAAAAAGGCGCAAAACTTGCGTCGTATTCGCTTTTTTTCAGGAGATTGGAATTCCGTGTTTTGAACAACACCCGAGCTTCGCCATCCAATCTCGCTTTCGCGACCTCCGCCGCTGTAACGTGGGTTCCGGCATCAACGGCGCACACTCGTGCAGGTCCGATAAACGTCTCCAGCGGTAAGGACTCGATCGTGATGCCATCGGGCACGAAATGAAACGGCGCGTCGACGTGAGTGCCGGCATGCACGCTGGTATGCACTGATGACGAATTGTTGGTATCGCCACGGCTCATGCGCTTACGCTCGATTAGTTCCAGCGGCTGCGCAGTGACCCAGCGAATCGACTGGGGTGAGAGTGTCAGAGAAATGTCATAGAGCTTCATGAGCCATCTCCGAATTGAATCTTATTCGAGGCCGTTTGCGGTGACAAGTCTAAGGGAGAAGTAGGGGCGAAAAATGTTTCGCCCCCACAAGACGTAATAAAATTGCCGTCCAAAACCGTGTCATTTCGAGCAGAGCGAGAAATCCTTCCTAAACATCATCTTCCTAAATGTATCGCAAAATTTCCGGCAACCACACTGACAATTCCGGTGATCACTTTCCAATTGATCGGTTCCACGTCGCGCAGAAAAATCGCTGACTGAATCAACGACCAGACCGGATAGCTCGCTGCGATTGGCGCGACAATCACTACGCGCCCCATGCTGATCGCGGTGATGATCAAGAGAATGGACATGGTTTCGCACAATCCCGTCGCGAGAAACGGACCCAGTGCTCGGCCATTCCACACTAGCCTTTGCGAGCGTGGAAAAACGGCAAAATAGATCAGAAATCCAGCCAGAGAAACGCTGCCCATCAATGCGGAAAAAAACAGCGGCTCGTCCGCCATGGTCAACACATACCGGCGTATCGGATGATTGATGCCGGTGAGAAATGCCGCTCCAATCGGCAGCAGTAAATGCCAACGGCGAAAATCGGCGAACTGGCGCTCGGGCCGCCACGAAATCAGCACGATGCCGGCAACCACCAGGCAGGTACCGAGCACGATCAACGGCGTGGTGGGTTCCCCAAGGATGACGATGGCGATTGCTGCACTGATCAGCGGACTGACCGCCTGTAGAGCGCTGCTGCGAGAGGCGCCGATCTTTTCGACACCCGTATAGGCGAGCAGACGAACACCGAGCTGAAATATTCCCACCAGCGTGAACAACAAAATTCCGCTGAGCGGCACTGGATGTAAACCTCGAGTGATGAATATCGCGGACCACAGGAGCAGATTCTGTATGAGAATCGAGACCAGAGTGACCGTAGCAGGGGTCGAGTAGCGCAGGCCGGCGCGCGCCGAAACCAGCGCGGAGGCATAGAAAACGGAACAGATGAGTGCGAGAAGCTGCGCCGTGGCGTCGGACGTCATCAGTTAGAGCAGAGCCAGCGGCCGACCGGGCGGTATCTCACGAATTTAGTGTTTGGGGCTTGGACGTAAACGCTCGTTGAAGCTTCCGACCGAAACGCTCGATCCGAGACGTTGGTCGTTAAGCGCTGCTCTAGGTTTTCGCCAATGCCTGGCGGAATTTTTCACGGTGCTCGCGGCTGTAAAGCCGCGAAAAATTTTCCGGGTAGGGTTCTCCGGCTTCGACTTTCAGAGTCACAAATACCGGACCCTCGTCTTTCAGGATTTCCGGCAGCTTTCTTTCCCACTCTGAAAGGTCAGCAATCTCATAAGTTTTTTTATAGCCGGCGCTCTTGGCGAGCTCGGCAAAGCGGATTTGCCCCGCCCGTGGTATCGGCACGGAGCCGTTGGTTTCATAGCAACCATTTTCGCACACGCAATGAACATAGTTTTTCGGCGCCTGATTGGCGATCGTTACCAGGCTGCCGAGGTTCATGAGTAGACTGCCATCGCCGTCGAAGACCACGACCTTTTTATCGGGCCGCCCCAGAGCGAGGCCGAGCGCGTGGGATGAGCCCTGTCCCATGGCGCCGACAAATGTGTAATTCAAGTCGTTGGGCTGAATATGCGTCAGTTCCTGCGCCGCCGTGTAGACCGCCACGACGATCTCATCTTTGCGCTGTCGCGCGAAGGTCTTGAGCATCTCATCTCGTTTCATCATGGCTAGCGAGGCTCCCTTCCAATGAGAATTGCCGCGGGTGACGAGTTAGCGAATGCCTTTTCAATTGCGGAGCCGATCCGTGCGCAATCGCTGTCTCTCTCGATGAGATGATGTTCAATTCCCATAACGTCGAGTATCGGCTCGATAATTTTAACGCCGTATTTTTTGGATTTGGTCGGCTCGACATCGGGTTCCTTGCCTAACAAACCGACGATCATACAGACGGGAAAATGTCCTTCAACGGCAACACCCCGGATAGCGTTTATGGAGTCGAGAAAGCCGGTGTACTGCATCATGAAAACCGATTTCTGTCCCGCGGCATAAAGACCAGCGGAAATCGATATGCCCTCGTCCTCCTTGCAGACCTGCACGACTTTGAATTCCGGATCGGCGATCAGGCCTTTCAGCAAATGATGGCTGGTCACGCGATCGGGCAGCGCCACAACAAATCGGATACCGGCTCGCTTGAATTCGTTTTTTATCGCCTGCGCCGCTAATGGATAATCCGCCATGTCATCCTCCGCGAGAATGTAGGGA
>JBIOXP010000065.1:0-5977 GCA_044869705.1 Binatia bacterium
TACACTAGAAAGCGTCTGGACCGACGCTTGAGCGTTTTGAACGGCTTGCACGGTTTGCACCCCTTACTTCGCTCAAGGGAACCGGCGATAAACTCCATCGTAAAAATTGCCGATCATCTGCACGGCTATTTTGCCGCAATATTCGAGCGGCCAGCCGGCCCGCTCGTTGCCGTACCCCTCCTGGAGCGCGACCTCCAGAATCGCCTGGTTCGTGCCGCCATGATCTTCGTCGAGATCGGCTTCCTCGTGCACGCGAAAATACTTCATCGCTTCGTTGCTGACACCGTATTTGGGCAAGCTTTGGCGGAAGTCGCCTGAAATGAAGCCGAAGATTTCTTCTTCCATGTGGACGGCGAAACATTCGGCGAGCGGAATGTCGATCCACGAGCGGACAAAAAAATCGACTAAACCGCGGGCTTCCGGAATGAGCTCACACTCGATCATTTCTTCAGCGGAGACCCCGAGGGCTTTGCCCAGGATCGGCAGCATGCGCGCGTGGCCGCCGATCGCCGGAGTCGTAAACTCTTCGCCGATTTTCTGTGCAATTCGATCTTCGAGCTCCGGATGACGTTTAAAAAACCCGACGAACTGATGATATACCGTGGCCATTCCGGTATTCACTTCGAGGGCGAAGGAATACCAGTTTTTGATCCAACCTTGGAGCCGTTCGCGAGACAATGTCCCGGCGCGCAAATCGCGGAAAAACGGCGCGGGTTTTACTTCGCGATGGTAGGTATCGAGAATGACTTTGCGGATCGCTTCGGTCTTTTGTTTTGCTTCCCGCGCGCTCAGTTTGCTATGGTCAGCCACGGACAAATCCTTTCGGGTGCGATCATGATTTATACCACGATTTTTAGCCGAAGGCTCTGCAGAAAGTCAACGTTGCGATCGAAAGGCGCGGCAGAAAGAGGTTCGTCATGACGGCCGTGGGTCGCAGCTTGGCTCGAATCGATGGCATCGATAAGGTCG
The DNA here is from genome assembly GCA_044869705.1 of Binatia bacterium. Lineage (GTDB taxonomy): Bacteria > Desulfobacterota > Binatia > UBA9968 > UBA9968 > DP-20. Next base: position 970 of record JBIOXP010000065.1, read on the forward strand.
CCGGCCGGGCGCTGTATGCCGGCGACCTGCAGTTGCCCGGTATGGCGGTAGCCAAAGTCTTACGCAGCCCGCTGCCGCACGCCCGACTGCGCCGTATTGATGCGAGCAGAGCGCTCGCTCTTCAAGGAGTGCTCGCGGTGCTCACCCGTGACAATTTGGACGTTGCGGGGAGATCGTTCGGAGCATACGTTCGTGATCAGGAAATTTTGGCATCCGACAAAGTCCGTTACGCGGGTGACATGGTCGCCGCGGTCGCGGCAATCGAGGATGGTGTGGCCGCAGAGGCGCTGAAGCTGATCGAAGTCGACTATGAAGAGCTGCCGGCGGTATTCACCATGGAGGACGCATTGAAAAGCGGCGCCCCGCTGGTGCATGAGAAACTGGACAATCGCAAGGACCCGGGTTACGGACGGGGGGGCAGCCACATCCTCCACGATCAGAGCAATATCTGTTTTCATTTTCGTCACGAGCGGGGTGACGTCGAAGAGGGTTTTCGCCAATCCGATCACATCTTCGAAGAGGTTTTTTATTTCCCCAGCGCCCAGCACTATCCGATGGAGCCGCATATATGCGTCGCGCACTTCGAAGCCGGCGTGCTCACGGTATGGAGCGCGACGCAGAGCCCATTTCCCGTTCGTCAGGAGCTCGCGCGTATTTTCGCTTTGCCGTTCAGCGCGGTGCGCGTGATCGTTCCTCACGTCGGCGGTGGTTACGGCGCCAAGAGCGGCATTAAAACTGAAGCGATCGCGGCCTGTCTGTCGCGCCGGATCGGCCGTCCGGTCAAGCTCGCTTTCGGCGCCGATGAGACATTCCGGACGATTTGCCAGCCGCGTGCTAAGCTGGTTGTTAAGACCGGCGTGAAGAATGACGGCACATTCATCGCGCGCCGCTGCGAGGTTTATTTAAATGGCGGCGCTTATGCCAACTCAGGCCCGACGGTAGCGGAGAAAGCAGGCTATCGCGCGCACGGTCCTTACCGGATTCAGCATCTCCAGACCGACGCTTATTCGATTTACACGAACACGGTTCCGGGCGGCGCTTTTCGCGGCTTCGGCGGACCTCAGGTGGCATTTGCCTACGAAACGCACATCGACATGATCGCAAATCGGCTCGGGCTCGATGCGCTCGAGATCCGCATGAAAAATTTACTCGACAAAGGAGAAAGCTTTTCCTCGGGGGACACGCCAATCGATTGTGATCTCAAGGCCGGCCTGAGGCGGATCGCGCAAGCGATTGACTGGGATCACCGACCGAACGGCGAGCAGAAGTCCAGCTCCAAAAGAAGAGGGATCGGCATCGCGACGGCAATGAAAGACGGCGGCGGCACCAACAAACCGGCGCATGCCGCGGTGACGATTTTCAACGACGGCAGCGTGCTGCTGTCCACCGGGTCGGTGGAAATCGGTCAAGGCATGCGCACGGCCTTATTGCAGATCGTTGCCGAGGAGTTGTCGGTCGCCACCGATAGCGTGCGGGTCGCCGCATTGGACACGCATTATACGCCGTTCGACAAAGGCACAAATGCGAGCAGCGCCACGTCGGTCATGGGTCAGGCTGTGCAGCGAGCCGCACGCGACGCGCGCCGGCAGCTTCTCGAAGCGGCAAGCGCCGTCTTGAAGGCGCCATCCGGCGAAATCCGCCTCGACAACGGCTTCGCATCACATGGCATCGAAACGGTCAGCTTTCGCGAAATCATGCAGAGCCAGTTCCGCGACTCTGAAGGTGAGATTTGGGGGCGCGGATACTTCAAAGTCGCGAGGGACAAAAACGTTCCGCTGGGTTACCTCTCGCCGTTCTGGGAGATCGGCTTTGGCGCGGCTGAGGTCGAAGTGGATAGCGAGACGGGAGAGGTGAAGATTTTGCGTTACGTCTCGCTCACCGACGCGGGCAAAATGATCAATCCGCTGCAATGCGAGGCTCAGGACGAGGGCGCCGCGGTCTTCGGCATCGGCCAAGCATTGTTCGAAGATCTCGTCTATCAGGATGGACAGCTGCTCAACGGCACTTTGATCGATTATCGCCTGCCGACATTCGAAGACATTCCGCCGTCATTCACAACTTTCATCATGGAAGGGCAAGGCGGTCCGGGACCCTACGGCGCCAAGGGAATGGGCGAAGGCGGGATTCTACCGGTGGCGCCGGCAATCGCGAACGCGGTTTTTTCGGCAACGGGTAAACGCTTACGCACAGTGCCGCTGTCGCCTGCTAGAGTATGGCAAGAAATGAACAATCAGCGTAAGTCGTAGAGGGTGAGCGGGTGTTTCGCTTTACCGCTTACTACTCACCTCTCACGTATAACGATGGAATCGAAAATCCAAAATCGTAAGGCTGTCATCAGCACTGCCGGCGACGCCAAAAGTACAGGCGCCGCGCCGCGGATTGACTTGCAGGACAAAGTGACCGGACGCGCTCAGTACGTTGAAGACCTGCCGGATCTGCCTAACACGGCATACGGCGCCATGCTGCTGAGCCCGTACTCGCACGCGCGGATTTTGAATATCGACTCGAGCGCCGCTTTGTCACTTCCAGGAGTTCTGGGGATTGTCGACCGCGATCATCTCGACGGCGTCAACCCGCGACTCAAAATAGCGCCCCACGAGCACCTCAAGATTATCGATGATCAGGATTTTGTCGCGATCGAAAAAGTCCGCTTCGACGGCGATCTCGTTGCGGTGATCCTTGCCGAGGACTTCCGCACCGCGGAGCGCGCGCTGGAAAAAATCCATGTGGACTATGAGCCGCTGCCGGCGGTTTTCGATGCCGCCGAAGCGCTCGCGCCCGGCGCGCCGATTTTGCACGAACAACGCGGCAGCAATCTCCTGTTGGAAGACAGTTTGGTTTGGGGTGATATCGATGAGGGATTTCGGCTCGCCGAGCGCGTTTTCGAAGAAACCTATAGCTCGCCGTCCATGTTTCATCATCCCATGGAACCCGTGGGCGGTTGTCTGGCGTACTACTCCAATGGCGAGGTGAACATCTGGCTCCCGACCAGCTCGCCCATGCGCGATGCCGCGGAGTTTGCCCACTTTCTCGGGCTTGAGCCTGCTAACGTACGCGTCAGAGTACCGTATGTCGGAGGAGGTTTCGGCTCCAAGATTCCGACCACGGCACATTTTGCCGCGCTGTTACTTTCACGGAGAGTTTGCCGGCCGGTGCGGTTAGTGCCTTCCGCGCACTATAGCTTTCGACAGAACTCGCGCCACGCGGAAGTGTTCAAGGCTAGAGTCGGGGTGAAAAACGACGGCACGCTCACCGCGCTCGACGTCGATCTTCTTGTCGATACCGGGGCGTATACCACCGGCGGCGCCACGGCGGCGCACAATTCGGTCATCTCCGCATGGGGCTGTTACCGCATTCCACATCTGCGCATCCAAGGAAAATGTGTTTACACCAACAAAGTTCCTGCAGGCCACACGCGCGCGACCGGGAAAATCCAAACGACGTGGGGCATCGAATGCACGATGGACAGCGTGGCGCGGCAGTTGGGCATCGATCCATATGAATTTCGTAAGAAGAACGTTCTCATGCGCGGCGATTTTGTCTGTAAGGGCACGCCGCGAATGGATACGGACTATCTCGATTTGATGGCCGAGGCGATGGTGGGGATCGAGTGGGACGGCAGATCGAACTTGCGCCCGGAGCGAAATTCAGCCACCGGTTCGCGGTGGGTCCGCGGTCGCGGCATGGCGCTGAGCCTTCGTCACGGATCCCAAGGCGGCGGGCGAGCCTACGCGCTGGTGAGCATGGATGCGCGCGGCATTGTGACGATTCAGCACAACGCGCCGGAGATCGGCCAGGGGACGCACAATCTTTTTAGCGTCGTGGCCGCGCAAACGCTCGCGATTTCGCAAGAACACATTCAGGTTCGCGCGCCGGATACCGCGGTGAGCTTGCCCTTCGCGGGTGTGAGCGCGCAACGCACCACGATGCAAATGGGCAATGCGGTGCATAATGCCTGTCAAAAGCTGAAACAGGAACTGTTCACGGTTGCAGCGCAAGCCAAGGGTGGAAAACCCGAAGAGTGGCAGCTCATTGATGGACGGCTCTGCTGGGGCGAGGCGAGTTTCTCCATTCCTGAGATCATTCGTCTTATTGGCGGCGGGGTGGTCTTGAAGGCGATTGGTTATCATAGCGTGCCACCGATGGTGAAGGAATCGGCTTTCGCGGGTATGGATCATTGGGCGCCGAGCGGCGCGGCCATCGATCTCGAGGTCGATCGCGAGACCGGCGAGTTACGCATTCTGCGCTATGCCGTGATCGCCGATGCCGGCAAAGCGATTCACTATTCTTCCGCCAAGGCGCAAGTCGACGGCGGCGCTGTGATGGGCTTTGGTCACGCGCTGTTCGAAGAGACGATTTACCGCGACGGGCAGTTTCAAAACGGCGATCCGTTTCAGTATCGGCTGCCAATCATGGAAGATCTTCCAGAGGAGTTTTATTCGTCGATGCTGGAGAAAGGCGACGGCCCGGGTCCATTCGGTTCCAAAGGAATGGCCCAAACATCGATCGTCACGGTCGGGCCGGCCATCGGCAACGCGGTGTACGATGCGCTCGGTGTCCGCGTCCGCTCTCTGCCGATTACTCCGGAAAAAATTCTCCAAGCTCTGGGAAAGTTATGATCGCGGCGAAAATATTCTCACCGGCTTCTACCCTCGGCCCCGTGGGAGAGAAACGAGTGAGCGAAGCATAAGAGAGTTGATCATAACTGTCATTTCGAGCCAAGGCGAGAAATCTTTCTTCCTCGACTGAAAACGCAAGATCTCTCGCTTTGCTCGAGATGACAACACACGGCCTTCCAACTCATTATTGGATTATCAACCCACTGTTCAGCAAAAGACAACTATGCTGCAATCGTTACAATTAGTTCAGCCGAGTAGCGTGAATGAGGCTTCTGGAGCGCTCGCGGATCTCGGAGAAAAAGCTAAAATTTACGCCGGCGGCGCCGAACTGTTGTTGCTGCTCCGCAATAAGCTGCTGGAAACCGAAGTTCTGGTGGACGTGAAGAAAA
>JBIOXP010000066.1:0-6371 GCA_044869705.1 Binatia bacterium
AAGGTGATCATGCTCGGGAATCTCACCAGAGATCCCGACCTTCGCTACACGCCGACCGGAATGCCGGTCTGTGAGTTTCCGCTTGCGGTCCATCATCGCTACCGCTTAAACGACGAACTCAAGGAAGAGGTGTGTTTCATCGATATTGTCGCATTTGGCACTGTCGCTGAGCGCAGCAAGACCTTTTTGCAAAAGGGCGCGCAAGTGCTGGTGGACGGCCGGCTCAGTCAAAAACGCTGGGAAAGCGCGGAAGGTAAGCCACGCAGCAAATACGAAGTGATTGCCACGACGGTGCAGTTTTTAAACCGAAGCAACTCCACTGCTCACGACCCCGCCAATGACGATGATCATTTATAGAGTGGAAAACTGATGAGGTAGCAAACCATGGCACAAATGGAACGAGGTCCAAGACCGCAACGCGAGAGATCTGACGATGAAAAGGGCCCGCCGCGGCGCCGGCCGATGTTTCGGCGCCGGGTATGTCGGTTTTGCGCGGATAAATCACTCGCCATCGATTATAAAGATTTGCGGATCATTTCGCAGTTTATTACCGAACGGGGAAAGATGACGCCCAGCCGGATCACCGGCAATTGCGCTCGTCATCAGCGCATGCTGACCACGGCTGTCAAACGAGCCCGCAGTGTTGCGTTATTACCGTTCACGACGGCAAAAAGCTGATCGTCCCTCGCTTACTTTGATGCCAAAGATAGAAGTCATCAGCAAATTTGCTCTCGCTTTGGCGTCCAGCATGGTGCTGTTTCTCGGCGGCATTGGCTTGCCGCCTCTTGGTGTGATCGCTTTTCCCTTCGTAGCGCAACCCGTACTCTTGTTTGGCCTTAAATATGGGATCAGCGGTGGCATCGGGGTCCTGTGCGTCGCCATCTTGCTTTTCGTGATTTTCGCGACCAACGAGCTGGCGCTGGTTTACGGCGTATTCGCCGCGCTGGCGGGTCTGTTGCTCGGCCTGCTCGGGCGAATTCGCGCGATCGAGTATCTCGTTGGCACGATCGCGACCATAATGTTAGCCATAGCCGGATTCATTGCACTTCAGTCCTACGGCTCATGGCCCCTGATGTCACAGGATGTGCATCGCGGATTGACCGCACAGGTGATGTCCGCGATCCGAATGCAAGAAAATCTGGGTTTGCCGCCGGATAGTTTGGATCTGCTGAAAACGCAGATGCCCCTTATGATCGATCGAATGGTTCAGCTCTTGCCGGCGCTGGTGTTTCTGAGCTTTGCCTTTATTACATTGATCAATATTGTTTATCTGCTCAGGCGCTTCCCTGAGCGCCGAGAACAATGGTTCTCGCTCGTGTCCTTGCGTGAGTGGAAAGCCCCGGAACAGTTGGTCTGGGCCCTGATCGCTTGCGGTTTTGTTCCCTTCATTCCCGGTTTGGATTCGATCAGAACCGCCGCATTCAATTTGCTGCTCGTGATTGGCGCGCTTTACTTCGCTCAAGGACTGGCGGTGATCGGGTTTTTTTTCGCCAAGAACAAAGTGCCGCGGTTTTTGCGCGGCTTGACCTACGTGTTAATCGTATTTCAACAAATTTTCACGTTAGTGGTGGTCGGGCTGGGCTTGTTCGATCTTTGGGGCGACTTTCGTCGGCTTCGAAAGGATAAGCTCACTTCGCAGGCATCCTAGTGGAGGCTCTATGGAAGTTATTTTGAAGGAAGACATCGCCAATGTCGGCAAGATCGGCGAGGTCGTGCGGGTACGTGACGGCTATGCGCGCAACTATCTTTTGCCCCGCGGCCTGGTGCTGATTGCAAACAAGAAAAATCTCAGGACGTTCGAGCACCAGAAAAAGCTCGTCGCCGATCAAAAGCAAAAAGTGCTGCGTCAGGCTCAGGGCGCCGCCGACCAGCTTGGGTCGGTTTCGTTGGTCATCGCGATGAAAGTTGGCGAGGAGGGCAGGCTTTTTGGGTCTGTCACCAACATTCAGATCGAAAAGGCGTTGAAAGCAAAAGGGGTGAATATCGACCGGCGGAAAATTCATCTCGATGAGCCAATCAAAGTTTCGGGTGATTACGAAGTGCCGGTCCGTCTCGCGGCGGATCTCACGGTCCCGCTCAAGATTTCGGTCGTGCCGGAAAGCTAGCTGGTAATTTGATTTGTTTCATCGATCCGCTCGGAGTCGAAGAGGGGCTAAGAGTTTCTTTCCGGTATTTTTTTCTCTTTCGTTAGATCCAGTCTAGCACCCTTACAAGAAAAGATTAGTTCGCCTTCGCTCGAGCGACTTGAGGAAGGGTTGTTCTGCGAAGCCAATCATTGATTGCACCAATGCACGGCGTTGTTAGTGTTGGTCGGTTTACGACAATGCGTTAATCCCGAAGCAATGCCGGCGCATTCCATGAACCCCACTGTCCGCGGCTGTTGGCTGATTTTTTCAGCGGCGGTTTTTTGGAGCTTGGCGGGCATATTTATCAAATACCTCGATGTCGCCCCGCTGGCGATCGTGTTCTACAGGAGCTTCTTTGCGTGCTTGGTATTTACACCTTTCTTGAGGCGAAGCCATTGGCAGTTGAAGTGGCCGATTGTTATCTCGGTCGTGACTTACACCGCAGCCATTAGCGCATTCGTTGCGGCGAATAAGCTGACCACCGCTGCCAATGCGATTGTGCTGCAGTACACAGCCCCGATGTTTGTATTTCTTTTTTCTCGGCTCGTTCTAGGAGAGAAAATTTCCAAAGCCAACGGCGTGGCGCTTTTGTTAGCCATGGCGGGTGTCTGCGCCATTTCCGTCGAAAACATTGGCAGGCCGGAGATGAGCGGGGTAATCCTGGCGTTGTCAAGCGGCGTGCTGTTTGCCGCATACATGATCAATTTGCGCAATGCGCAGGCGGTGAATGCGGCTTATTTGACGTGGATCAATAATCTGGGCTGCGCGCTACTGCTGTTGCTGTTGGTAAAGTCACAGTTATCGTTGGATTTAAAACAAGTCGTGATCCTCGCCGTAATGGGCGCGGTTCAGCTCGGGCTACCATACTTTTTGTTCTCCAAAGGATTGCAGACGGTGCCGTTGCAGGAAGCGTCTCTCATTGCGCTAATCGAGCCTGTGCTGAATCCGGTTTGGGTGGCGCTGGCGTTTGGCGAGATTCCCTCAGCCGCGACGTTTTCCGGAGGCGGGTTGATTCTGTTCGGCCTCGCGGCACGTTACCTCACGCCCTGGTTCGGAAACTCGCGCGAGCCTGTTCGTCTGGCTTCTTAAGTTCGAATTCCTCGAGAGTCAGTTCGAGAGGCGAATATTTCCCGGGTGACCGATCTTTTCCATCTCCTCAGGGGAAAGAGTTTTGATGTCTTTGCGCAATTCGTAGTTGATGTGCTGAATTGCCTCCGACGGGCCCGAACGATTCCCCATCAGCACCATCGGACCGCTGCCGGTATTTTCCAATTGGTAAAAAGAACCGCCGGTAATGGTCGCGACCATACCCGGCGTCATCACGCACTTGCCGCCGTCAGGAAAATGCATCGTGCATTCGCCTTCGATTACGTAAAATGTCTGATCCGCATTGTGACAGTGCATGTCATCGGCGTCCCCCGGCTTGGGATAGACGTGGAGCCAGGCATGAAATCGGTTGGTGTTGAAAACGACTTTCCGCTTTCCTTCCTCGCGCGCCATCTTCACCATGTCCATGACTTCGATCGGCATTGTTCCTCCAATGAAGAGATTGCCACGAAGCTATCAGCACTGCAGATCCAGTGTCAATTAGACCCGGAAAACTTTGCGAGGCAACGATTTTTTGTTCGGAGCGAAACAAAGGCATATCATATTGGCCGTTAACGAAGTTTAATTGTGAGGTCTTTTTTGCTAGTTTCAACAAAACTTGCATAAGGAGGCTCAAATGTCGATGCACTGGGGAATGGCGAACCGTCTGGCGCGGATTATCAAAGGCGATGCACGGGCGGTCATGCTGGCTGTCGATCACGGCTATTTTTTAGGTCCCACGAGCGGGCTCGAGGAACCCCGCAAAACCATCGAACCGCTTCTGCCGCATGCTGATTCGATTATGTTGACGCGCGGCGTCTTGCGGACGTCGGTGGATGCCAAAGCAGAAAAACCGATTGTATTGCGGGTTTCGGGCGGCACTAGCATTCTGAAGGAGCTGTCGAACGAAGATATCACCGTCTCCATCGACGATTGTATCCGTCTGAACGTTTCCGCGATGGCGCTGTCGATTTTTGTCGGTTCGGAATTCGAAAAAGAAACGCTCGTGAGTCTGGCAAAGCTCGTCGATGAAGGCGAGAAATACGGGATTCCGGTACTCGCGGTAACGGCCGTTGGAAAGGATATGGCGCGCGATGTGCGCTACCTTGGCTTGTCGTGCCGCATCGCAGCCGAGCTCGGCGCCCATGTCGTTAAGACTTACTACTGCGACAATTTCGAAGAAATTGTTGAGAGCTGTCCGATTTCGGTCATCGTTGCGGGCGGAAAGAAAACTCCCGAGATGGAAGCGCTCGAGCTTACGTACAATGCGGTCAAACGGGGCGCGGTCGGTGTCGATATGGGAAGAAATATTTTCCAATCGGACTCGCCGGTCGGGATGATAAAAGCAGTTCGAGCAATCGTCCATGAAAATATTTCGGTCAAGGACGCGTTTAAGATCTACGAGAGTGAGAAGGCGATGAAAGCCAGAAAAGCGGGATAAATTAGATTTCCGGTTCCGCTTTAATGACTTACTTGCATAAAAAAGGCACCAGAGGCAATACCGATGGCCGTAAGGCAGAAACCGGAAATTAGAAACCAGAAACTATCTTCGCGCAGCATGCGGGTTGCCATGTACTACAACAACCGCGACGTGCGGCTCGAGGAGATGCCCGTGCCGCAAATCGGCGCCGGCGAGCTGCTGATTCGGACGCGCGCGAGCGGCATCTGCGGCAGCGATTTGATGGAGTGGTACCGAATTAAAAAAGCGCCGCTCGTCCTCGGCCATGAAATTGCCGGCGAGGTGGTCGAAGTCGGTACGGCAACCGAATATTTCAAAGTCGGCGACCGAGTGTTTTCCTCGCATCACGTGCCCTGCGGGCACTGTCGGTACTGTATGGCCGGCCACCAGTCCGTTTGCGAGCTTTTGCGGACCACCCATTTCGATCCAGGAGGATTTGCCGAATACATCCGCGTCCCTCAAATCAATGTCGAGCTGGGTACGCTACGAATTCCCGATTCGATGACGTTCGATGAGGGCTCGTTTATCGAGCCATTGGCCTGCGTGGTGCGCGCGCAGAGTTTTGCCGATGCCGGTCCGGGACAAACCGTTCTGGTGATCGGCAGCGGAATTTCGGGACTACTGCATATTCAACTGGCGCGGGCGCGGGGCGCAGAGCGAATTTTTGCCACCGATCTCAGCGAGTACCGGCTCAATGCGGCGAAGCGGTTCGGTGCTGACGCGGTCATTCATGGCGCGGAGGATGTGCCGGGTTGCCTGCGCGAAATGAATCAGGGCCGTCTGGCAGATCTGGTGATTGTCTGTACGGCAGCGATGCCGGCGATCAAGCAGGCAATCCAATCGCTCGATCGTGGCGCTACCCTGCTGTTTTTTGCGCCAACGGGGGCCGGCGTCGATGTGCCGATCCCGCTGTTTGATTTTTGGCGCGACGAGATCAGGGTGCTAACTTCTTACGCAGCGAGCGGCGCCGATTTGCGGGAGTCGCTCAAGTTGATCAATGAGCGAACTGTGCGGGTAAGCGAGATGGTCACGCACCGGCTCTCGTTGGCTGACGCCGAACATGGATTTAAGTTGACGGCCAGCGGGCAGGATTCGATCAAGGTGATTATTGATCCGCTGATCTAAATCAAATGGGCGCAGCATGCTGCGCCCCTACAGTTCATTTTACGATTCCGAGTTCCTTTCTCGCTCGATCTAAAAAGCTGTAATCGACAACGTCCATCGCATTGACCGGCCTGGTCACTTTCGCGCTTTCGCGCGCGAGATCGACGAGGACCTGGACGGACTGCGGTTTGACGTACGCGTCTTTCGTGAGGACTCGATCCACTTGGCGAGCCATTTCCGCCGCCATTTTGCGGTCGTTTACTTTCCATTGCTTCATCAGAATGTTTGTCACTGCTTCGCTATTGTTTTTATCCCATATGAATTGCAATCCACGCAGTGTCGCGCGCACCATCCGATAGACTTCGTCCGGGTTTTCGCGAATCCGTTTCTCTGAGGTGCCAAACCCGTTCTGCGGAAACTCGACAACATCGCCGAGAAACAACAATTCGTTATAGCCCTTCTCATGGGCAATGATATTTTCCGGCACCGAAAGGAGCGAGGCATCGACAACGCCTGACTCCAGTACTGCGTAGCGGCTCGCAGCATTGCCCGACATTTGCAGCACCGAAACATCTTTGCCGGGCTCGAGGCCGATT
>JBIOXP010000067.1:0-11998 GCA_044869705.1 Binatia bacterium
CTGATACAAGGCCGCGCACGGTGCAATCTCTTTCAGACTCGCCGAAGGCCCGATGAACCAGGCATCGCCCAATCGTGCGGTTCGGCGAATCGCCGCCTCAACCCAGGCGCCAAACCAAATCGGCGGCCTGGGCCGCTGCACTGGCCGCGGCGCGATGGTGGCGTCTTGCAAGCGATAATGTTTTCCCCGGTGGGTGACGTGCTCTTCCGTCCATAATCGGCACAGCAACGAAGCCCCTTCTTCCAGGCGACTGCCCCGTTCTTTGAGCGAATAGCCAAAGGCGGAAAATTCTTCGGGGGCGTACCCCGCGCCTATTCCCAAAATTAATCGCCCGCGCGAAATCATGTCGACCATCGCGCCCTCTTCCGCAACCATCATGGGGTGGTAGAGCGGCAACAAGAGCACGCCGGTGCCAAGCTTGACGCGAGTCGTGCGGCTGGCGATGGCGGCCAATCCAATCAGCGGAGCGGGATGCAAAATCGGGTTGTTGTGATGCTCGCCGAGCCATACCGAGTCGAATCCCGCGGCTTCCGCGCGCTCGCACTCGCGCAGGGTTTCGTCAAAGCTCGCCTGCCCCTGAAGTGGACTCAACCCAATTTTCATATGCGATACCTGACGGCTGACTTCGTCCTATATAACAAAAGACGCGTGTCTTCTTTCGCCTTCCGAAATTCTGCAGTGGCGCTGGCAAGTCTAACACCAGTACACCGGCGCCACCAATCCCGAGCAGTTTCATCGGCGGAACAAAGGCAGGATCAGTTCCGCCATACGCTAAAATGTCTGCGGTTGCGTTTTTCCCGATCGGCTGACGTGCTCTGCTCCAGTCGGACACGGATTGTTGGAGCTAGAGAAAATCAGACACAAGCCAGCAGTTGTTAGAAGATATGCTCTTACGAAGCCACGGCTAATTTGCGGTCCGTTTCTAAATCTCGCTTTTTACAGCTTTTATCTGTCCGCCCGCGTGGCATGCCGCTTGCGCCCTAAGCACCTGATCGCGCGACTTATCTGAAATCAAAACAGGAGGAAAACATGAACAGAAAAAAAATACTTACAACAGCTGTATTATCCGCGAGCATTGGCCTGGGAACAAATTCACTTCTCGCGCAGACTGTTCCGGGTGGCTCTGCCGGTACCGCAAATCCAAGCGGGCCAATAGCTCCGATGCCTCGTGAAACACAACCGACAATTCCTGGGCAGCCAGCGCCGGGAATACCACAGACGAGCCCGATGCCTGGACAACCGTCGCCTGGCGTTCCGCATCCCGGCCCGCTCCCGGGACAACCTGGAACCATTCCGGAAAGAGTGCAGCGACCGAGCGATGAGAAAATGGCCGTGACGTCGGACGACATTCGGAAAGCGCAGACTGCCCTGAAGGCGAGGGGACTCAACCCAGGCGACGAGGGCCGTATGGACGCTAAAACACAGCACGCGTTGCGCGAGTTCCAGAAGAGCAACAATCTTCCGATGACCGGAGTTCTGGATGACAAAACCGCCGAGAAGCTCGGCGTCAATAAGAGCTCCGACCTGCGATCCGTACCGCAGCCTGGCAGTTCGTCATCCATGCCGGATAGAACGCTGCCCGACCACGACAGCACGCTTCCGAAGTCCAACAGCAACTCGCTTTCGAAGTAAAAATTCGTCATTAGCAACCCCGTTACATTCACGGGAAGGTAAACCGCTCGGTTTACCTTCCCGTGCGCCGGTCTGTACTTTGCCTGCACGACGCCTTACCGGAGGGGGAGCGCATCAATCTGCAGCTTGGAAGAACGCTCGGCAAATCCTATCCGCCGCAACATTTTGTCGACGACAGCTATCGCCAGGAGGCGCTCAAGCGTTTGGGAAAATGATCGTCCGCTTTAGAGCGCATGCACCGGACGCCAGGCGAAGATTTTTTCTTCGATGCGCGCGATCACGCCGTGTTCGAGGATCAACATGATCGCGACGAAAAGCGCGATCCAGGCCATTACCTGCGCCATGTTGAACTGCTCGAACCAGAACGAGAACATGTAGCCGATGCCGTACTTGAGGCCGAAGGTCTCGGCCAACGCGACGATCTTCCAGGTCATGCCGAAGGCGTAGCGGAAGGCGGAAAAAATATAGGGCATGAGCTGCCAGAGGAGCACTTTGCGCACAAGCAGGCGGCGGTTGGCCTTGAAGGCGCGCGCCATGTCGATCAGCTCTCTGTCCAACGCCTTGGCGCCGGCAAGCATATTGACTGTGACAAAGGGCGTGACCGTCATGATCACGGCGAACAGCCCTCCGGCTTCGCTGTAGCCGAACCACATCACGCAAAGGAACACCGCGAGCAAAGTTGGAATCGTCAGCGCGAGCGTGATCCAGTAACCAAAAGCCAATTCTACCTTGCGCCTAAGCCCCATCACGAGACCAAAGGCGATCCCCAATGCCATTGCGACTCCGAAGGTAAAAACGATGCGCGCGAGCGTGATCCCGACGTGAAACCAGGCGCTCCGATCTTCGGGCCCCGGACCGGCGAAATTGCTCGCGATGGTTTTGCCAATTAACAGGGGCCCCGGCAAGATTTCCGGCGTACTCAACCGTGCCCCGAGCCACCACAGCGCGAAAAAGGAGAAAATCGAAAGCCAGCGCAGCGCAATCGGCTTATTCATCGATAGCCATGCTCCAAAACCGCGAAGAATTCCTTGACCAGATCCTTTTCCAGGTCGAACAAGCGCGGGTCCTCGGGCTCCCGCGGCCGCGGGATATCGACGCGCAAATGCTTGAAAATCCGCGCCGGCTTGACGCTCATCATGTAAACCTCTTCCGAGAGAAATACCGCCTCGCGCAGCGAATGGGTGACAAAGAGAATCGTCGGCCGGGCGCGCTCCAAAATCCGCATCAAGTCGATGCGCATCTTGCGCGCCGTGATTTCATCGAGATGGCTGAACGGCTCGTCCATCAAAAGAATGTCCGGTTCGATCGCGAGCGCGCGCGCGATCGCGACTCGCTGTTGCATGCCGCCCGAAAGCTTGAGCGGGAAATTGCGCTCTTGGCCCGCGAGCCCGACCATGTCGAGATATTTCCCCACCCGCTCGTCCCAGTCGGCGCGGCGGATGTTTTGCGCCTCCAGGGCAAACTTGATGTTGTCTTCCACGGTGAGCCAGTTGAGCAGACGCGGACTTTGAAACACGTAGCCGATGCGCGCCTTCGTATTCGCTTGATCCTGGGTAGCGATGCGCACATCGCCCGAGTCGTGCGGCTCGATGCCGGCGATGATGTTGAGCAAGGTGCTCTTACCGCAGCCGGACGGGCCGACGATGCTGGCAAAGCTGCCGCGGGCGACCGTGAGGCTCAAGGAATCGATGACGGCAAATTCGCCGACCCCGCTAGGGGTCGGAAATTTCTTGCTGAGCCCTTCGATCACCACTGCCTGAGACGCCATGCTTTCCTCAAGTTGCGGCAATTTGTCGCCACGAGAAAACCCGACGCTCCCAAGGCCGCAAGACAAGCGCATCGATCAAAACCATCAGCGCCATAAAGCTTGCACCCCAAGCGAGCATCATGTCGGCGCGGCTGCCCTGAAACCAATACGTCAGCTCTTTGCCTACGCCGCGGCCGGCGCCGAAGGCTTCGCTCACCAGCGCGATCTTCCACGACAACGCGAAACTGATGCGCAGCGAAGAAAAGATGTATGGCATGAGCTGCGGGATGAATACCTTGCGCAGGACCTGCGCTCGCTTTGCTCGGAACACGGTCGCCATATCGGTGAGTTCTTTGTCGAGCGCTTTGGTGCCTTCCCAGACGTTCATAGTGACATAGGGAAAGACGATCAGCATGACAGTGAAAATCGGCGCGACGTCGGACAGACCGAACCAGAGCACCGCGAGAAACGCCCAGGAGATCGATGGAAACGTCAAGAGCACCATGATCCAGCTATCGAGAAAACTTCCCGCCGAGCGGCGCAATCCCATCATGAGCCCGAGCGCAGAGCCGATGAGCATGGAGAGAATGAGGCCGGCAAAAACCCGCTCCAGAGTTTTGCCAATGACGAGATACGCCGGAGCCTGGCTGAATGTCGAGATGATTTTGCCCGCAAGCTCCAGCGGGGATGGCAAGAAAGTCGGCAGGAAAAATAACGACGCGGCCTTCCACAGCAGCAGAAGGCCGATGGCCGAAAACAATCCCGGCAACGCTTCGCGCCGAAACACAGTCACAAAGGTTTCGCTAGCGTAAGACCAAAGAGTATTTAGCTTTCGGCGGTACGGCCTTGATGATGCCCACTTGCTTCGCGACCTCGAGAAACTTCCACTGCGCATCGATGATCTTCGGATCCCATTTGTCGAGGAAAATGCCGCCCGCCTGGAGCATTTTTTTGAGCGTTGCCGCTTCGGCGGCGTTTTGCACGCCGGCGAGCTTGCCGTACTTTTCCACGGCCTTGTCCGAGTTCTGGCGCAGCCACTGAAACGACTCATGCAGCGCGTCGACTAGGTTCTTGGCGCGCGCTCGGTCCTCGTCGATCCAGTCCTTCCACGCGATGGTGGGCGCCGACCAGACCAACGGCGCGCCGGTCTTTTCCCTCCAATAGTCGTCCGGGCTAAACAGCAGGCGATACTTGTCCGGCTGTGAAGCGGCGGCAATCGAAAGCGAGCTCAGATTGAACATCGCGTCCACCTCGCCTTTGTCCAACAGGGCCATCAGCGCGGGGCCGGCGATTTCGATGGTCTGAAGATCCTTATTGAGATCGAGCTTGAAGCCGTCCATCGACAGCACTTCCAGCGCCTTGGTCGCGCCCGCGCCTCTCGACCACACGCCGAATTTTTTCCCTTTGAGGTCGGAGAATTTCTTCAGCGGCGAGTCCTTGCGCACCCAGACGTCCTGCATGGAGGTCAGGCCGCCGCCGATGACAGCCATGTCTTTGCCCTCGTTCATTTGCTCGACGGCATTAAGTCCCGCGTAAGTGCCGACGAGCACCTGGCGGCTGGGCAAACCGGCCATGAAGCCGGCAAATGGACGGGCATCCACTTCGACCTCAATGCCATGCTTGCGAAAAATTCCGGCGTCGCGCGCGGCAAAGTAACTCAGCACAAACGTGCTACCTCTGGGAATTACCATCTTTACCGTCTTGAGATCCGACGCCGCATGGGAAACCAGCGCCCGTAGGACTAACAAACCCGCTAAAGCTCTAACCCAGCCCATCCTTTTCATCGCCGCTCTCCTTTCGTTCAACAACCAAGCCCTCGAGGCATTGCGCTGCCAGCATCGCTACCGCGCGGACAAACTCGTCTTTTAGGTCCGCGACACGCGATGGAAGGCTAACGTGGCGCGCGCCATAGCCTCACCCAATCGAATCTGGGGCGCAGCCTATAAATGGCGCCTGTTTCGGTCAAGGGGTATGCAAAAAGGACTAGACTATTTTCGGGTTGTCCGCGGTCCGGGCGGCGCGACGGAAACGCCGCGAACCCCGGCGTTTTCGATCATTCTCGCCACCAGTCCGGATGCCTTCGCCTGCTCGATAAAATCACTCAAAGCTTCTGTTGCCTGCCGGCCTTTACGAATCCCCAGGGCTTGTTCTATGGCCATGAACCTGCCGTGAAGCACACGCGATCCCGGCAGTCTGCTCGAGTTCGCGACAAGATGTTGTCGCACGCCCGCGACGACATCGACTTTATCGTCGATCAGCAATTCGAAAGCTGCGTTGGGGTTCGGAGCTCGCACCAGTTCGGCGTTCTTTATTGTACGGTTCAAAAACAAATCGTAAGCGCTATTGGCCGAAACACCGATGCGCACGCCCGATCGATCTACCTCTTCGATCGAGGATAATTGAGAGCTTTCCGGCACCAGATAGGTCCCTTCGATCTCGAGGTATGGAGGGGTGAAGTCAATTTCATTGGCGCGCGCTGCATCGATTGCCAGAAACGCCACGTCCCAGGCGTCACGTTTGATCGCTTCGAACATCTTCCCGGCCGATTCGAACGCCACTAGATCCAACGGAAGATCGAGATGGCGAGCGAGTTCGCACGCCAATTCGACCGCTACTCCACTGAGCTCCCCGGTCGCCAAATCGCGCTTCGCGAGCACAGGGTTGCCATAGTTGATCCCGACGCGAAGCGTGCCCGTGGGCGCGAGAGCTGCTTGCAACAAATTGGTCACCATGGCGCAGTCCGTCCTTTTTAATGAGTGGAGGGGCGTGTTTTAGAGCAAACGTTTCAATTATTCATCTGTCCACAGAGGTGTCAACCGAACCTGGAGAATAGCCAAGACTCACACCAAGAGACCAGCGCGCGAGTATGAGTTGTAAAGACGGTTTTGCTATAGTGGAAACACATTATGAATCCGTCGACGTTATTGCCGATCTTTCAAAAAAACGAAGCGCTGTTCGGTCACGATGGCACTCCAGCCATTGTGGCTGTGGAAATCACTGCCGCGGGCGCGGTCCAGATCTCGGCCCGCGATGGCAAAAGGATCTTTTCGGATGCGATGCCGTTCCAGCCCTTCATGCTGCTGGCGGGAGATGATGCCTTGGCCGGATGGCCAGGCGAAGCGCAAATCGAAACTCTCGCAGGCCCCGGCACGTTCAAGTGCCGCGCGCATTTTCCCGCTCGTAAAGAGCTGGACGAGGCGCGCTGGTTTTTACAGAAAAAAACCGGCAAGACACCCGCCGCCTCGGACGCGCCCTACTGGTACTTCAACGACCCGTTGCATCAATACTTGCTAGAGTCGGGGAAAACTCATTTCCTCGAGATGACGTTCGGCGATCTCCGCCGGCTGCAGCTCACGATCCAGACCTACTGCGCGGACGGATTTACCTTTTCCAATTCGGCTCGTTTAACCGATCGTATTGTGACCGTCGCGATGTCGGACTCAACGGGCTGGGAGCGCATTATTTCCGCAAACGAATATGACGAAGCCGAAATGCTCCGTCAGCTTGTCGATGAAATCCGCGTTCGCGATCCCGACGTCATCGAGGCGCACGGCCTCTTTCGTTTCGATCTGGAATACATCGAAGCGCGCGCGCGGCGCTATAAGGTCCCCCTCAATCTCGGGCGAGACGGCTCGACACTGAGCGGTCATGCTTCGCGCATGCAGCTCGCCGACCGAACCATTGCCTATCGCAAGTATGCTGTTTTCGGGCGTCATCTGATCGATACCTGGATCCTCGCGCAGCACTACGACATCGCCACTCGCGAACTAGCGAGCCTCGATCTGCAAGAACTCGCGCGCCACTTCGGCATCGCCGGGGAGAAAACTTGGGTGGCGCAAGATCGAATCAGCTGGTCTTACGACCATGACACCGATACCCTCCATCGCTGCGCGCTTGACAACGTGCGCGTGACGCGCGCGATTTCGGAAACTCTATCACCGAGTCATTTTGTTCAGGCACAAATTTTTCCGTACAGCTATCAGGAGATCCCGCTGCGCGGAAACGCGACCAAAATCGATACGCTCTTTGTACGCGAATATCTGCATCAGGGTCATTCGATCCCCTGTGCCGATGAAGGTCGCGAGGTCATTGGCGGATTCACCGAAATGGAATTTCAAGGCACCGCTCACCGGGTGCTCCACTGCGATGTGACTTCGCTCTACCCCTCGATCATGCTCGTTTATAATTACCTTCCCAAAAAGGATCATCTCGGAATCTTCGGGGGACTACTCCGGGATCTGCGCAGTTTTCGGCTGAAAGCCAAGGAGTTGGCGCGCGGGGCGAGTGACCATGAAACGCGCATCTATTTCAACGCGCTCCAATCGACATTCAAAATACTGATCAACTCCTTCTATGGCTATCTCGGTTTTCAGATGGGACACTTCAACGACTTCGAAGCGGCGAACGATGTCACAGCCAAAGGACGAGAATTGATTCAGGCGGTGATTACCTGGCTAAAGGAAAGCGGCGCCAAGGTGATTGAAGTCGATACCGATGGAATCTATTTCGTCCCGCCGGAAACCGTCCGGGCTGAAGCCGACGAAGCGCGCCTTATTACCGAGCTCGCAGCGACTCTTCCCCAAGGAATCGAACTGGAGCTCGATGGCCGATATCCGGCAATGTTCAGTTACAAAATGAAAAATTACGCGCTGTTGGACGGGCAGTTTCGGCTCCGCATCAAAGGGTCGGGTTTGCGCTCCCGCGGTCTCGAGCTCTTTCAACGCGAATGGCTGGAGCAGATGCTCCTGCTACTGTTGCAGGACGAGCGGGAAAAGATTCAGCTGCTCTACGACCGATTCGCCGAAGACATCGAACAGCACCGAAGAGATATTTTTTGGCTGGCAAAAACCGAAACGCTGCAGGACTCCTTGGAAAGCTACCAAACCAAAATCAAAACCAAAAAGCGTAACCCGGCGGCGCCCTACGAGCTCGCGCTCAAAGCCCAGCGCCGCTATCGGCCCGGCGATCAGATTTCGTACTACGTTACCGGCACAAAACCCAAGGTCAAGGTCAACGAAAACTGCAAGCTCGCGGCTCAGTGGGATGCGCAACGGCCTGACGAGAACGTTGAATACTATAAGGCAAAGCTCAAGGATTTGTACGACAAATTTCAGCCCTGGTTTGGCGAGAGCAGCGAAATTGAACAGCAACAGCTCTCCGCGGCGCCGAGACAATTTTCGCTCCTCGGCGGGGAAAGCCTGGAATGACGGAATTCAATCAGAAGGTGGCACTCATCAGTGGAGGGGCCAAAGGAATCGGGCGTGCCGTCGCGCTCGATCTCGCAGCCGACGGCTGGGCCGTGGCGATATGCTACCGGACGAGTGTTACGGAAGCCCATGAAGTGGCGCAAGCTGTCCAGGCAAAGAGCGGCAGAGCATTGGCGCTGCAATCCGACGTGTCCCAGAGCAAGGCCGCCGAGGGACTTGTCCAGCACGTCCGGCAAAAATGGGGCCGCATCGATGCGCTGATCAACAGCGCCGGCCCATACCATCGAGTTTCACTGTTGGAAGAAACGGTTGAAGGCTGGCACTCAATGTTCGACAATAATCTGCATCCGGTCTTCTATCTTAGCCGGGCGGTGATTCCGATTATGCGAGAACGCAAGTGGGGCCGGATCATTTCATTCAGCATGGCGAATGTGGAGCAACTGCTTGCGCAACCGCAGCTCACGGCGCACTACATTTCCAAGGTAGGGTTGCTGGCGCTGTCTCGTTCGTTCGCCAAACTGGTTGCTGCCGACGGCATCACGATGAATTGTATTGCTCCGGGATTCATCGATTCCGGGAGCGCGCCGCAGCAAGAGCTGTCGCGGATGCTCAAGTTGATTCCGGCCGGGTATGTCGGTAGCGTCAATGACGCCGTATCCGTTGTGCGTTTTTTGCTTTCCGAAGAAGCGCGCTATATCAACGGCGCCAACATTCAACTGAGCGGCGCATGGGGCGTTTAAGCCGAGCGATCACTGCAAAACCTTCTGAGCGACGGAAATGGCCATCACCAAAGATCAAGAACGCGCCCTCGAGCTGATAGAGGAAGCGATGAAGCACCAGATGGCGCGCGAATTCGACGATGCCATCAGGCTGTATAAGGAGTCGATCGCGGTCTACCCTACCGCGGACGCCCACACCTACTTAGGTTGGGCTTATAGCTTTCTCGGCCGGCTGAACGAGGCCATTGCCCAATGCGAAATCGCCATTCAGCTCGATCCGGATTTCGGTAATCCCTACAACGACATCGGCGTTTATCTCATGCAGCAAGAACGCCTGGATGACGCGATTCCGTGGCTCGAACGCGCCAAATCGGCGAAGCGCTACGAGCCGCGCCATTTTCCACACATTAACTTGGGCAGGATTTACCTGACCAAAGGGATGCTGCAAAAAGCGCTTGAAGAATTTAACGGCGCGCTAAAAATCAATCCGGAAGATCAGGAACTTTCGCAGTTAATCGACGAATTGCAAACAAAGTTGCAATAATCGTCCTGATCGTGCCAGCAAGAATGCTCAACCGGCGATCGCCTCGGGAATAGCTTGATCGAATAGATGGACGGCCGTTTCCACGTCCTGAGCGGTAACGATCAAAGGCGGGCAGAACCTCAGGGTGCTCTCGCCGCAGCCAAGCAGCAATAAGCCTTTGTCAAAGCACTTCTGCATGACGCGCTCGCGCAACCCGCGATCGAGCGCACCGTGATCGTCTGCGCGGCAGAACTCGACCCCCACCATGAGTCCCAACCCGCGGACGTCGGCGATGGTGTTGTGGCGCGTTCCGACCGTCGCCAAGCGTTCTTTCAGCAGCGCGCCTATCTTGGCCGCGTTCTCGACCAAACCCTCCTCGAGCAGCTCGATGGTTGCCAACGCCGCCGCACACGCGACCGGATTGCCGCCGAAGGTGCTGCCATGGCTGCTTGCCGGCCAGGTGCTGACTTCGGCGCGCGCGATCATCGCGCCCAAAGGCATGCCGCTGGCAATGCCCTTGGCCGCGCAGATAATGTCGGGCTCGAGTCCCCAGTGTTCGCTCGCGAACATTTTACCCGTGCGACCGAAACCCGATTGAATCTCGTCGACGACGAGAAGAATTCCATGTTTTCGGCAGAGATCCTGCAACCGCGGCAAAAATTCCGCCGGCGGGACGATGTATCCTCCCTCGCCCTGGATCGGCTCGACGAACACCGCCGCGACTTCCTCGGGACGGACTTCATGCCGAAAGAGACCTTGCTCGATGATCTGAATCGATTCGCTGGCGCACAAACCTCCCTTCGGATAAGGGACATGGTGCACGCCGGGAATGAGCGGTCCGAAATGCGCGCGGTGCGATGCTCGACTCGCCGTCAAGGATAGACTTCCCAAGGTGCGTCCATGAAACGCGCCCTGAAACGCGATGAGGTGCTGGCGCTTGGTATGATAGCGCGCAAGCTTGATTGCGGCTTCGATGGTTTCGGTCCCTGAATTGGTGAAGAATACCTTCTTAGCGCCGGGACCGGGCGCCAGTCTGCCGAGCTTCTCCGCGAGGGCCACCATGGGCTCGTAATAATAATCACTGCCGCAAATGTGCAGGAACTTGCGCGCTTGTTCTTCTATGGCTTGCACCACCCGCGGATGCGAATGGCCGGTGCTCGCCACCGCGATGCCGGCCATGAAGTCGAGAAAGAGATTACCGTCGACGTCTTCCACGGACATGCCCGACGCGCGCTTGACCACCAGCGGATAAACCCGCCCGTACGCCGGCGCCGTCACTTCGCGGTCGCGCTGCACGATCGATTTCGCGATCGGTCCGGGCAGCGCGGTCCTGATGTATGGTGGTTTCATCTACGCTCCAGTTTCCAGTCTCTAGTTTCTGGTTCCTAGTCTTGGTTTGCTCCACTGGTAACTAGAAAACCGGGCACTAGAAACTATTCTGCGTTGTCGATCTGCGCTTTCTGCAGCTTGCCCGAATAGTCCACGTAAATCGATTTCCATTCGGTAAAAATGTCGTACACCGTCGTCCCCGCCTCACGGTGGCCGTTGCCGGTGTCTTTTACACCGCCGAACGGCAGATGAACTTCGGCGCCGATGGTCGGGCCGTTAATATAGGTGATGCCCGCTTCGATGTCGCGCATGGCGCGAAACGCCCGGCCAACGTTGCTGGTGTAAATCGAGCTCGATAATCCGTACGGCGTATCGTTCAAAACTTGAATGGCTTCTTCCAGGCTCTCGATTTCGAGGATCGACAGCACCGGGCCGAAGATTTCTTCGCGCGCAATGCGCATGGACGGCTTGACTCGGTCGAAGATCGTCGGCTGGAAAAAAAATCCCTTGGCACAGGCGCCGACATCGTGGATGGCGCCGCCGCTCACCAGGCGCGCCCCTTCCTGTTTGCCGATGTCGATGTAGCGCAGCACTTTTTCCCGCGCTTCCTGATTGATCAGTGGACCCATATCGACGCTCTCGTCCAGGCCGTCGCCGATTTTGATTTTCCGTGCGCGCGCCACCAACGCATCGGTCACCTTCTTTGCAACGTCGCGATGAACGATCAGTCGGCTCGTCGCCGTGCAACGCTGACCGGTGGTGCCAAACGCGCCCCAGAGAGCACCTTCGACGGCGAGATCGAGATCGGCGTCTTCCATCACGATCTGCGCGTTCTTGCCGC
>JBIOXP010000068.1:0-4167 GCA_044869705.1 Binatia bacterium
ACCCCTACTGGTATTATTTTCAAGTTATTCCCAAAATAGCCCCGGCACGCGAAAGTCCGCCCCTGAGCTCATCCTGTTGCTGGTTCCCCGAACATGGACACCGCCAACGACTGGTTAAGTGCGGCAAATTTTAGCTTGCCAAGCTGAACGCACTTGGGTAGGAAGATTAGGGAAATTTCGAGGGCCCATAAAGCATGAAAAAGCATCGATACCTTCCGGTAACCTTGCCGCTAATGATCTTTTTTGGACTTTTCTCGGGATCCAAGGCTGTGGCCCAGTCGCAAGACCGCTTTGCGCCAAACCGGATCACGTTGGGTCTGGTGTCCGCGAGCCAGCAGCAAGAGATTACGAAATATTTTGAGCCGTTTATTGATTATGTCGCGCGCAAGATTTTTGCCGCCTCACAGGCGCAAGGCAAGGTTTTGGTCGCCTCTTCGCTGCCCGAGTTGGCCAGACTTCTTGATCAAAAAAGCGTCGATTTTTACATGGAAAGCCCATATCCCACGTATGTAATCAACCAAGTTCACGGCGCCGGTCGAGTACTGTTGCGTCGTTGGAAGGGCGGGTTGGCAGAATATCGAAGTCTGATCGTGAGCGCCAAGGACAGCGGTGTTGACGGGCTGGAGAGCCTGCGCGGAAGAAAAATCGCCTTCGAGGATCCGGAGTCGAGTTCCGGCTACTTTTTGCCGAAGTTTTTCCTGCAGCGAAATGGCTTCAGGCTTTCGCCCGAAACCGATACCGTCTCACAAGCGTCGCCTGGCGCAATCACGTACATGTTCGCAGGAACGACCGACAAGCTCCTGGAGCTTGTTCTCACCCGGCAAGTGTCGGCAGGCGCCGTGAGCGACGATGATTTTAGTTTGTTGGAAGCGCAGAAGAAGGACAGACTGAACGTTTTAGCACAAACCGACTTGTTGCCGCGTCATCTCGTGTCGGTTCGCAAGGATTTGTCGCAAGAAACGGCCGAGCGACTTGCAGCGATTTTGCAAGGCATGCATGAGGACAGCAGCGGGCGACAAATTCTCTCGAATATGGATAACACGATGAAATTCGATAATTTGCCGGGTGGTGAGGAAATCATGCGCCGCAGACTCTTGGAGACCTTTTTCGATCCACAGCGGAAGTAGCGTCATCATAAGATCACGCAGGAATCGCCTTGCTAGTCGTGCTATTCTTTGGTTTTGAGCTGTTGCTCGTGCTGCTCTAAAAAACTTTTTATTTCCTCAGTATATTCGAGCAGGCGCTTCCACTGCTCTTTATAAAGCGTCACCGGAAATCTTCCCAAACCATACACCGAAAGCCCGCCCTTCTCGCTGATTTTCAAGCGCAACTGCCCGGGCTTGCGCTGCTCGATCTGATCTTTCAACGCTTTATTCTCCGCCTCGAGGCGCGCTAACTTCTGTTCGGCACTTTCTTCAGCCATTGCCCCTCCAAATATAGCTTGCGTGATTGATTTGCTCCCGATCTCGCCGCTCGTCAAGAGACAAACCGGTCATTTCACGTTCAACATATACGAGCAGATTTTCCGCCGGTCAATACGCGAATCGCTCCGCGCAGTGAACACATCTTGTCATCCCTTCACCAGCGCGTTCACTGCGCCGCTTGATCCGGCGCCGAAACTGAGCTTATAAGAAGAGAACGGCTCGGCACCTTCCGGACTCTTAATTTTTTCAGGAGGCTTATCATGTCAGCCATGCTCAGCACGCGAATCATCGATGGCGACGGACATATCTTCGAGGATAACGCGGCCATTATCGCCCGAATGGCAGCTCCGTACAGAGATATTGCCGCGCGTAAGGGCATCATCTTCCCGCCGTTGGATCATCTGCATAGCGGCCGGGCTGTGGAAACTCCACCACAGCGAGATCAGCGCGCCCCGGTAGGACCGCAGGGTTGGCTGGATTTCCTCGACGACGTCGGTATCGAGTGGACGGTGCTCTATCCGACTACCGCGCTCTCTTATGGAAAAATTGTCAGCCTCGATTATGCGGTCGCTGTTTCACGCGCCTACAATGATTGGCTCTACGACACATACGTCAAATTTAACCCGCGCTTTAAAGGAATGGCTATTCTGCCCATGCAGGATCCCGAGGAAGCGGCCACGGAGCTGCGCCGCGCCGTAACTGAGCTGAACATGCTCGGCGCCATGATGCCGTCCAATGGACTCGCGCATCCGCTCGGCTCAAAATTTTACTGGCCGGTTTACGAAGAAGCCAACCGGCTTGGCTGCTGTTTGGCCGTTCACGGCGGTGCGCACGATCGCTTCGGCATGGACCACCTGAACATGTACGTGCCGGTGCACGCTCTCGGCCATCCGTGGGGGCTGACGATCAATTGCGCCGACATTTTATACAACGGTATATTTGATCGTTTCCCGCGCGTGCGCATGGCCTTCCTCGAGGGCGGCATCGCCTGGCTGCTGTTGTTGCTCGAGCGTTTGCACGCATCGCACGAAACCCATTTTCAGTACATTCCCGACGGCGAGTATGGCATCCGTGAAGAGGACGATCCGAGCCGATACGTAAAAAAACTGATCCAAGAAAACCGCTTTTATCTCGGCATCGAGACCGAAGAGTTAACCCTGCCATTCGCGATAAAGACGGTGGGCAACAAGCCGTTTCTTTACTCTTCTGATTTCCCGCACGAAGTCACCAACGAAAGCTGCAAGCACGATATCGGTGAACTGCTGGAAAGCGGCGAAATCACCGAAGACGATAAGGCGGCGATGCTCTGGCGCAACGCCGAAACGTTTTACAAGCTGCCGCTGTAAAGTTCGGGTAGAGCTCGAACGGTTCAAAACGTTCGCGCCGGCACAAGAGGACATTCGGATGGAAACCTGTCGAGCCGCAGTCATCACCGCGCATAACAAACCTTTAACCATTGAGCGGGTGTCCATTCCCGATCTCGATCCAGGCTCGTTGTTGATCAAGATCGCGGCATCGACGCTTTGCGGCACCGACGTGCATCGCTGGCATGGTCCGCTTTCGCAAGGCGATTCGTTGCCGATCATCACCGGTCACGAGCCCTGCGGCTACGTCGAGGACATTGCCGGCGAGCGCACGGATATTTTGGGCAATCCCGTAAAGCGCGGCGACCGGGTGGTGTGGAGTTATGTCGCTTGCGGCTCTTGCTATTACTGTGCGGTCGCACTCCAACCCTGCATTTGTCCTGGGCGCGCCTCATGGGGGCATAATCGCAGCGACCAGCATCCATATCTGCTCGGCAGCTGTGCCGAATATATGTACGTTCCTAAGGAATGCTTGATCGTGAAAGTGCCCGATGAAGTTTCCTCCGCTTCGGCGGCCGCCTCGGCATGCGCCTATCGAACCGTCATGCATGGGTTTGATCGGCTGGGGCCGATCAAGAGCCACGAAACCGTGGTGATTCAGGGCAGCGGTCCGCTGGGGAATTTCGCCACGGCTGTCGCACGCGACCACGGCGCCAAAAAGGTATTGGTGATCGGCGCACCGGCCAATCGCCTCGAAGTCACCCAACGCATGGGCGCCGACGCTGTACTCAATCTCGAAGAGGTGACGGATGAAAAGCAGCGCCGCCAATGGGTGCGGGACCAGACCGATGGGCGCGGCGCCGATATCGTGATTCAAGTTGCCAACAATATGGCGGTCCCCGAAGGACTCACTTTGCTGCGCGGCGGCGGACGCTACTTGAACATCGGCGCCGGCGGCAAGGCGAATATCGCCGTAGAACGGCTGCCGCAGGAAATGCTATTCATCACGATTCGCTCTGCCGAACCGCGCCACTGGTTACAGGCAATCGATTTTCTCGCCTCCAGGAAAAAAACTTTTCCGTTCGAAGAAATGATCAGCAAAAGCTACAAGCTGGAAGAGATCAACCAGGCGATGGAAGCGATGGCGAGTTATTCTGTCGTGAAGGCTGTCATCAACATCCACTGAACGGGTCTGCCATTAAGCGGGAGTATTATGAATTATCAACTCGAGCATATCGCGATCTATACCAAGGACATCGCGTCGTCAATTCAGTTCTATGAAAAATTTTTCGGCGGCCATGCTACACCGATCAGAAAGGGCGCGGCCGGATATGGTTTTTGCTTTGTCAGGATCGCGGGTTCTCCTTCGATTCAGCTGATGGAAACAGAGAGCCAGTCCGGCGTCCATCACTATGGCTATGTTACCGATGCGATCGATC
>JBIOXP010000069.1:0-11212 GCA_044869705.1 Binatia bacterium
GGAGTAGACCTTTCCGCCGCTCTTTTTCTGCCAGGCATAGGCGCTGCTTTCAAAGCCCAAGTAGATATTCTTGAAGTTTGACCCGACGAGCAATTCCGCCATCTCGCGATCGATGAAACGAGCATTGAGCGCATTCGGCGTATGAAACTGAACCCGGATGTCCCGACGCAGCGTTTCTTTCAGGAACGGGTTGAGAATCAACTCGGGACGATAAAGCAGGGCATCGTCATAGAAAACCACATGCTCGATGCCGAGGCGAACCAAAAATTCCAATTCTGCGAGAGAACGAGTGAGCGGGCGGGCGCGAAATTGCGGATAAACCTGCGGCACGGAACAGTAAGTGCAGCGAAACGGACAACCATCGGCGAGCTTCAAGACGCCGGTATGCAGTCTCGAGTAGAGGTCCCAGAGCGGCATCCCGCCATCGTCGGGCTCTAATCGGAGAAAACGCCACAAGGGCGCAAGATCCGTTCCCTCGACGACCAGATCGGCCCCGAGACTCCGCGCATGCTCTGGGCAGAGCGTCGCATAAACGCCGCCAAGCACGATCTTTATTGTTGGTGCGAGCGCGCGAAGCTCGCGAACGACTTCGGCTAAGCCCGGGTACCAGTAGGTCATGCCGGTTTGCACCAGAGCAACGTCGAAAGGCGCTTCGTCAGCGAAAAAATTTCGGAACGCGGAGACCGGCAGACCGAAACGTCGAAAACGGCGTCGAATCGGCGCGAAGATCGCCGGCTTGTGATAAATCTCCGAGTAGAACTCGCCGCGGCCCCGGTCATCGCTTCGATAATTGCCGGGCGGGACTCGTGGATCGAAACGATCGAGAAAGTCGAACAAGACAAATTCGGCGCGCCCGCGCAAAAACCCGGCGGTTCGTAGCACCCCGTAGGGCTTCAGCCAGAAATCATAGGCAGAAAAGTCATAGATCGGCGGGTTGATGAGCAGAATGCGCGGCTTCATACGAGGCGCGGCGGAAAGTTATAAGCCCTGGTTCCACAATGGGCTGAACTCCGTCGCGACAACATGGTCATAGGCGACGGGACCGGAGAGCAAGCCGATCTCCGCTGCGAAGCGATTCATCGCGCCGACTTTTTCCGGCGGGATTTGGACGTCGTAATAAGGTAGATCGCGCCGCACCAGTTCGGCGATGAGCTCGGCTTCCGACGGCGGAAAGCGTTTCTTGCCCACAGCGGTGGCCCGACTCGGATCTTCTTTGAGCGCCTTGTGCGCCTTCATCAATGCGCGGACGGCGGCAACGGCCGATTGCGGTTCTTCCTCGAGCCGTTGATCGGTGGTCACCAGAGCGGAAAAAGTATAATGCCGCGCATCGGCCGGTCCATCTCCGCGTCGGACATCGAGCACCAAGGCGCCGACACCGCGGCGCAACGCGACTTCACAACCCATTCCATTGGCCCAGAAGCCGTCGAGCTTGCCGTCTTCCAGTGCTTTAGCAGCCGAAAGCCCAAAGGAAACATTGGGACCGGAGGCACCGGGAATCGGCATGATCTGCACGCTGTTTTGTTCCGGATCAATGCCCGCGCTGATCAGCATGCGGCGTAAGCTCAGGTCCACGCCCGGAGCGGCGCCGATACGCAGGCCTTTCACAATGCTCAAATCGCCGCGACGGGGATGCAAGTCGCTACGAATCACGAGAAACCAGTAGGTGTGTTGCGCGCACGCGGCGAGTAGTTTGGCGCCTTGCCAATTCGGAAACGCGAGTAACGTTGCATGGGCGGAGCCAACGACAAAGTCGAGAGCGCCGTCGCGCAAGGCCTCGAACGTTTTCGGTATCGGAAACAGCAAATCGACCGAGGCATCGTATCCTTCTTCTTTGAAAAAGCCCATCTCCACGGCCGCAATAATCGGGAAATAGGAGTTCGAGACTAAATCCGGTACCGCGATACGTAACATTTCTTCTCCTGTGAAAAGCTTGAACGGTTTGAACGACTGGAACTTCTTTGAACGAGTTCTAGTCCGCCAAGGGTACGGTCATGAAGATATGCGGCTCATTGCCGAGGACTCGCGAGATGTGTCCTTCGCCCGTGGTATCATCCGCAAGCATCACGTCTCCGGTTTTGAATATTCGTTTGACGCCGTTGCTCGCTTCTATTTCCCAACAACCCGAAAGCGTCACGAGAAACTGGCGGCGCGGAGCGGGATGGCGGTCAATCACCAGTCCGGCCGGCGCACAGCGAAACACGGTGCTGGTCGCCGGTCGAGAGTCGGTGGTTAGCATCGGCTGATTGCCGCCAAACTTGAGCTCGACCTCTTCGAAGTGGGATTTGCTATCGGTCCCCGTGTAGAGTCTGACAATCTTCATCGCTCCTCCTGATGAATTCGTTGTTATAAAGAAAGATTGAAACTAGAGCGGCGTTTGCCGTCTATCCATTGCTTGCCGCCATTTTTTGTCGGCATCGTTACCAAAGATCAGCGTCTTGTCCGTGGGGAGAACGAACCAAGCATCGGCTTTGATTTCCTCCTCGAGCTGTCCGGGCGCCCAGCCGGCGTACCCCAGCATGATCAAAAACTGTCCGGGCCCTGTTGCCGATGCGATCGCCTCGATGATTTTTACATCCGCCGTCATGGCCAGTCCGTCCCTGACTCGCACTGAGCTCTCCAACAAGAAGTCATCGCTGTGCAGGACAAACCCTTGTAGGCGGCTCACCGGCCCGCCATAGTGAACGATGACCTCGCGCTTGGATGACATGGGCTCCGCGCCGAAACCCTTCAGCAGATCATCGATGGGCCCCCTGGCCAGCGGTCGATTGATCACGAGTCCGAGCGTGCCTTGGGAATCGTGTTTGACGATATAAATAATGGTTTCGAGAAAACGGGGATCACGCATTTGCTCGCTCGCAACCAAGAGCTGTCCGGCGAAATCACGTTCTCCTTCGGCGGCGGTCGGTGCATAGCACGGCATCAGCACGCAAACGATGATTGCAACCCACATCGCCGTTCGCGCACGGTAGAATGCAGCAAATCGCTTCATCCGTGTCTTCACTGAGTGAAGCCGCTACCCGCGAACCTGCGGTCCGACGGTGTCGATGGCAATGCGAATGATGACGCGCTTTTCACGCGTCATTCTCTCATGAAAATCCGGCCAGCTCTTGTGCTCGCCATAGGCCTGACGCTGGAGATAAACCAAAGTCTCGAGGGCATCCGGCAACGAAATGATTTCGGCGCTACCGTTGATCTGGACCCAGCCTTCGCCATGAAAGGAGCTGGTGATGGCGCACAGCGCGGCGCGCGGATCACGGCGCAAATTGTTCACCTTATAAGCCGTCTCGCGGCTGCTGATGACGGCTCTGCCCTGCGCATCGAGCCCGACGGTGACCGGCGACATTTGCAGATTACCGTTTTTACGCCGCGTGGCGAGAATCCCCCAATGATGTTTGCGCAGAAACTCCTTGGCGTGATCGATCTGGACGGGAGCGAAGTCTGCCATTACGGATTGCCTCTTCGATAGGAAATTGCCTCCTCGACACTAAGATAGCCCTCCAATGGTTTGCAAGGGCCAGCGCATTTTTCGCTCGTGCCGCGGGTCGAAATGTCATCTGGTCCAGCGCGAAGCGCGTTATCGAGGCGTTTGAGCGTAGGTGAAAAAACTTTCTTTTTCAGTCACACTCTCGAAGTAGGCTGAGCCATCGTTGCAAGATCGCGATCTTGACCGTCTCTGGTGCTTGCCCTATAAACAAACCATGTACGAGGCGCAATCATGGCTATGACCGTTCCACGAATGCGGCTTCCTGAAGTGCTGCCGGTTTTTCCGCTCACCGGAGTGGTGTTGCTGCCAGGGACGGTGTTGCCGCTGCATATTTTCGAACCGCGCTATCGCGCCATGGTTGAGGACGCGCTCGAGACCGACAGAATATTCGGCATGATTCAGCCGTTTGCGCCGCAGGACGACAACCGCGGGCCGCAGCCGGACGCGGACAATTCGAGTCCGGATCTATATAAGGTCGGCTGCGCCGGGTACATCGAAAAATGGGAGAAACTTCCCGACGGCAGATTTTTCCTTCAGCTC
The DNA here is from genome assembly GCA_044869705.1 of Binatia bacterium. Lineage (GTDB taxonomy): Bacteria > Desulfobacterota > Binatia > UBA9968 > UBA9968 > DP-20. The sequence continues at coordinate 4,025 of JBIOXP010000069.1, forward strand.
AAGGGCGTCAATCGATTCCGTTTTACCGAAGAACTGGAATTGCAGCGCGGTTACCGGCGCGTGAAAGCCCAGTATCAAGAATTTTTCGACGGCGGTCCAGAGCAAGACTGGCGCTGCGATCGAGCCGAGGTGCTCGCGGCACTGGCAAGTTACGGCAAAGCTCACGGACTGCAAGTGCGTCCGGAACAAGCAGAAAAGTTTTCCGATTTGGAACTGATAAATCTTCTCGGTGTCTCCTTGCCCTTTCATCCCGCTGAAAAGCAGGCGCTCCTGGAGGCGCCCGGTCTTAAGGATCGCGAACAGATGCTGATCAATCTGTTGCAGCTAGGCGCTGCGCCGGCGGATGCGGGCGAGGAGAAACCGCCGCGCACTCTGAACTGATCTCCGAGAAACAAACAAAGGCGCAGCGTGCTGCGCCACGCTTCGTAAGACAAGTTCGGGAGAGCATGAGACGGGCTCCTTCCGGCGGCTTTCGTGTGTTGCAGCACCGAACAGCCCATGGTTGCTTGCGCTCGGCTTGCCCAAGCTCTAGCTCAAAAACCAGAGTTGACTTTTTTCCTCGTACCATGCGAGTAAGGCTCTCATGCAGCGCACGCAGCTTATCGTCGTTCGACACGGCGAGACGGAGTGGAATATCAAAGGAATTCGCCAGGGGCATTTCGATAGCAATCTCACCGAGAAAGGGGTGATCCAGGCAAAAGCTCTGGCGCAGCGGTTAAGCCGAGAAACCTTTACGGCGCTGTACTGCAGCGATCTCGGGCGCGCCGTTCAAACTGCCAAAGAAATTGCCAACCTCACCGGACATGAGATCCTCACCGATGCCCGGTTGCGAGAGCGCAGTTTGGGAATTTTTCAAGGTCTCAGCGGCGACGAGATCAAAACCAAGCATCCGGAAGAGTACAAGTTGCACCGCACCCTCGGTCCGAACTACGTGATTCCGGGCGGCGAGAGCGTTCGCCAGCAGGTCCACAGAAACGTGTGTTGTCTGAACGAGCTTGCAGCCAAACACGAGGGTGAGCAAATCGTCGTGGTCACCCACGGCGGCGTTGTGAGCGGATTTTTTCGCCACACGCTGTCGATCCCACTGGAAGCGCCGCGCCGCTTTGAGTTCGTCAACGCCGGCTTAAACGTTTTTTTCAATCAAGCGGGCGATTGGTTCCTTCTCACCTGGGGCGACGTCAGCCATTTGGCGCCGGGTGCGGCGAGCGAAGGCGACGATCCTTAGAACGCTGCTGAAAAAGGTCATCTGCTTCGTTGCGCTCGTCCGACTCACTTCACCGTACTAGCCCGTACGCCTTCGTTCGTCGACCATCGCGCGCCTCGCATATGAGCCTTTATGAGCAGCGTTCAAGGGACTTTTAGGACTGACGCGGGGTTTCAAGACGTTCAATTCGTTTTCAGACTGAAACGCTAGACTGGAAACGCCCAACCGCCAGCGATTATGCGCTGACGCTTGAGCGCTTTTCCATTCTGACGGAAAAGCCCGGGCGTTTGATGAACACCTGGTTCGATTCTTTGCGCTGCGAAATTTGCTCGATGATTTTGACCAGCGGCTGGGTGGCATCGAGATATTCGCGCGGCTTGCCGTGATCGGGCAGCGCTTTGACGTAATCTGCGCCGGCGAAATAGTACAATATCAAATCCTCGTCCGAGAGATTTACGCCGTACTTCTGGCGCATCTCGTGCAGCGTCGGCTCGGGCTGCTCCCAGTGCGTCCATTCCTTGGCGCGCGGCCGGCTGAGAATTTTGTCTCTGACGTTGGGATCCATGACTTCGACGGCTTCTTTGCCCCAAATGCCCAGCGCGTATTGAATATTTTGGTCCGGTACTTCCTTGTAGCGCTCGCCGACGATCACGTTGATGGCGGCCTGCGTGCCGACGAACTGCGAAAGCGGCGTGACCATGATGGGATAACCGAAGTCGGCGCGCACGCGGGCGGCTTCCTCCAGCGCAGCTTCCATCTTGTGCTCCATGCCGACGATTTTAAGCTGATGGCGCATGTTGGAGATCATACCGCCGGGAACCTGGTGACCGTAAAGCGATTGATCGAACTCCATCGGCCTGCCGATGGGGAGTCGGTCTTTTTTCGCCACGGCGTGGAAATGGCGCACCACCGGCTCGAGCGGTTTCAAATCCACCTGCGGCGCGTAACCGAGCGCCTTCAGGTTATTGGCAATATTGAAAATCGACGGTTGCGACGAGCCGTTGGCGAGCGGCGGAATCGCCGTGTGTAAAATGCGCATTCCGAGCTTGACGCCTTCCAGATAATTGAGCGGCGCCTGGCCGCTGTTGCAATGAGCGTGGAATTCTACCGGAATGTCGCCGGCGGCCTTGAGCACCACCGGGATGAGGGTTCGCGCGCGGTCGGGCGTCAGTAGGCCGCCGACATCTTTAAAACAAATGCGCCAAGGCTTAGCCGCAGCGGCTTCGCCCGCTTTGCGGGCGTAGTACTCGTCGGTATGGCGCGGCGAAACCGAATAGATCAGATTCGCCACCGTATCCATGCCGTTTTTTTTCAGCTCGTCGATCTCTTCTTTGAACGCGGTGTAATCGTTCCAGCAATTCGATGTGCGCGTCAACGTGAGGCCATAGGAAACCAGCCGCTCGACGAGAAGCTTGAGAATGCAGTGCGGCGTTTTCTCGAAGGCGCTATGCATCCCGCCGTGATAGCGCAAGCGCGTTTTCGTGATCCGCTGGGTGCCTTCTTTGAGCCAGTACCAGGGATTTTCTTTGTGCTCGCGAACGTATTTCTTGAAAATGACGCTCAAGAAAAATTCCATCGACTCGAAACCGGCCTCGTCCATGTGTGGCAGCGCCGGCAGCATGGCGCCGATTTTCATGTTCAGAGCCCAGAGGCTCTGGTTGCCGTCGCGCACCGTAGTGTCAATAAAGCGAACTTCGTTGCTCATTAGTCCTCCGCTCAATTGGCTCAGATATTAACGTCTATAGACTCCTCCGTCATAGGTCAATAATTGCCCGTATGTTATGTTCCAACGAGATCTTCACATCGTTCCGGATGACCGTTTCGCGTATTTGTCACTCTGAGCGACGCGAAGAGTCTCGACGCGGTCTTAATCATGCAGCAGACTCTAATGAACAGACAAAGGAGCGTTGCCATGAAAACTCATCGTAAAGAACTCTGGTTCAATACGCCGACACGGGTTGCGTTCATCAACATTACGAAACAGGTGCAAGACTGTATTGAGGAAAGCGGTATCGGCGAAGGACTGGCGCTGGTGAACGCAATGCACATTACGGCCTCGGTGTTCATCAACGACGACGAATCCGGTTTGCATCATGACTACGCCGTCTGGCTGGAAAAGCTCGCGCCGCACGAGCCGCTGAAGCAGTATCGCCACAACGACACCGGCGAGGACAATGCCGACGCGCACATGAAGCGCCAAGTCATGGGACGCGAGGTGGTGATGGCCATCACCGGCGGCAAGCTCGACTTCGGTCCCTGGGAACAGATCTTCTACGGCGAGTTCGACGGCCGGCGCCGAAAGCGCGTGCTGGTAAAAATTATCGGCGAGTAGCGAGGAGCTTTTTGGCGCGATTGTACCCAAGGCGCGGTTCGCAAGAGCATGGGCTATCGGCTCGTACCGACAGCCCCGCCCCTAATCGGCCGCCATGTCCGCATTATCCGCACTGCGTCGGCTGCCCGCTGATCGATGTGCCGTATCCCGAGCAGCTGATGCGCAAACGTGCGGTCGTGGTCGAATCGTTTGCGCGTTACTCCTCGCTCGATGGTCTCGATGTGCCCCGAGTCGCACCGGCGGCGCAGCGTCTCGCATATCGCACCCGGGTTAAGCTCGTGGTCAGACGAAATCGCGACCAAATTGCTTTGGGGCTCTACGTTCCTGCGAGCCATCGCGTAATCGACATTACTTCTTGTCCGGTTCACCCGCGGCCCGTCAATCAAACTGCGCAGTATCTCAAAAAGAAGATTCTCGAGCTTGGCATCATGCCGTATGACGAGCGCGATGACAGCGGCGCTCTGCGTTACGTCGATTTTCGTTTTAGCGCTGCGCGCCAGGAATTGAGCGTCACACTGGTAACGCGCCATAGCTCATTTCCTGCCGGCGTCCAGTTGGCGCGCGCATTGATGAAGCGCTTTCCCTTCGTTACCGGCGTGGTTCAGAACGTCAACGAAGCACGCGGTAATGTGATCTGGGGACCGGGATTTCGCACGCTCGCCGGGCGCGAAACGCTGATGGAACGGATCGGCGATGTGAGGCTGGTTTTTCCTCCCCGGGTGTTTTCCCAGGCGAACCCTGCCACGGCGCGAAAGCTCTACGAAACCGTATTTAACTTTGCCGATTTGACACGGCGCGAAACCGTGCTCGATCTTTATTGTGGTGTTGGGCCGATTTCGCTGTATCTCGCTTCCACGGCGCGGCAAATTTGGAGTGTCGACGAGAGCGAGCTGGCGGTCAACACCGCGAAGCAGAACGCTCGCCGTAATGGGCGCAGCAATTGTCGATTCCTCGCTGGAGATGTCGCTGCCATAGCGACGAAACTGAAGAACGATCTCGGTCAAATCGACCTGGTCGTCCTCAACCCGCCGCGCAAAGGCCTACAGCCGGCGGCGCTGAAAGCAATCGTTGAATGCGGCGCGCCCAAACTCATTTACGTTTCATGTGAACCAACGACCCTGGCGCGGGATTTGGACCGGCTTGTCAATGGCGGATACCGAATCGAGCGGTTGGCTCTTTTCGATATGTTTCCCCAGACAGAGCAGGTGGAGAGCGTCGCGCTCCTCACCCAGCGTGACGTCTAGCGTTTTGGGGCGACCGGCCGGTCGCCGCTACTAATCCGAGCGATAGTGCCACAACTGGGGAATGGCCCAACAGGTCCCGACGATGGTGAGCGTGCATAAGAGGCAACCGACCAAGGCCGCGTTCGGCGCGCCCAGCAGGGCGGCGCCGGCGCCGGCGATCACTGCGCCGGTGGCATTGGTGGTTTGAGCGAACACGGTGAGAAAGCTCGTTGCTCGCCCGCGCATATCGTCGGGCGCAAGAATTTGCACCACCGTGCGCCGGATCGCCACACTGATGGCGTCGTTGAAGCCCAAAGCGCCGACGGCAAAAAGACCCATCCAAAAAGTTCGGGACAAGCCGAGAAGACCGAGGCTGAGAGCAAATAACAACGTCACGATGATCGAAAGCGCACCTTTGCGCTTGATATCTCCCGCCGCAAGCAAGAGGCCCGAGCCAAGCAGTGCGCCGATCGCCGGCGCCGCATAGAGCATCCCGAGACCGCGCGCACCGACTTTAAACACGGCATCGGCGAAGATCGGCAAAATGGGACGAAAAAAACCAAACAGCACGGCGAAAAAATCGAGCAGGAACAAAGATAGAATAATTCGCGTGTGCCAGAGAAATTCGAAGCCTTCGATCAAACTCCGCCAACTGATTTGTCGGCGCTGACCCTGGGGCTGTCCCGAGGCATGGATTAGCAGCGCCGAGATCACCGACGGAACCAGCAGCGCGGCATCGGTAAAGTAGGACGCGTGGACGCCGAAAAGATCGATGACGAATCCGGCGATCACCGGCGCAGTGAGTTGAGTGCTTTGCATCATCAAGGTCGCCGTCGTGACGGCGTTCAGAAGCAAATGCTGCGGGACGAGACCCGGAATGATCGCCTGCCGCGATGGTCCGCCGAGAACTTGCAGCGACGATGCGACGATGTTGAGCGCGTTGATTTGCCAGACCTGAATCGCTCCGGTAATCGTCAAAAGCCCGAGCGCTACGCCGGGAAGAATGTTGAGGGTATGCGTGATGGCGATCAGCTTTTTGCGGTTCAACGTGTCGGCGAGGACACCGCCGAACAGGCCGAAGACGATGAACGGGAAAGCCTGAAAAAAACCGGCCAGGCCGAGCTGCACCGAAGAACCGGAGAGTTGGTAAACCTGGTAGAGGCTCGCGACGTTGCGCATGTTGTTCGACGTGTTGGCGCAGAGGATCGTAATGAAAATGAGCCGGTAATCGCGGATCAGGAGCGATGACCAGGGGCGAATCGAAATTATCGGGTGCGATTCGGGAAGGGAAGTCTCTTGAGGGGATGACACTCGGGAATGAAGTCCTTCGGAAGATCGCGCAGTGCTCCAATTTAATGGTTCGAGCCATGCCCGTCAAATCGTATTGACCTCGCCGTCACTGCGCTCTAGTATCCGGGAAAATGCGCTGCGAGGCTTTTCATGTACATCGATGGTGATACTCATTATTGGCCGGTACGGTTTCTCGATCGGGTCAAACACTCGGGCCGCGGCTATTTAGAATTCCAAAAAGGCGCCGGCGAGATGGTTCGCTATGGCGAAAAATTTCCCGGCGACGCGGCGACCTATTATCGCGATGGCAAGAAGGTCCATTCGTTCAGCGAGACGCGCTGGAATCTCGACATGCACCAGGACGTGATGGCGCGCGAGGGTTTCGATTACCAAGTCGTGATCGCCGATAATCGGCCGCTGATCTACGAGATCGATCACGATCTCGGCGTCGAGATGGCGCGCGCCTATAACGACACCGTGGCCGAAGATATTGACGGCCGAAGCTGTTTTATCGGAACGGCTTGGGTCTATCTTCCTGATGTGCCCGAGGCCATCCGTGAGCTTCGGCGCGCCGTCAAAGAACTAGGGTTCAAGGGCGTCAAGCTGATGGGCGGTCATGAAAATTGCGATCTCGATGCCGAGGTGTTGTGGCCCTTTTACGAGGAGGTATGCCAGCTCGACGTACCGATCCTCGTCCATCCGGGCACGCGCATTTACGAGGCGCAGGACTGCCATCCGTGGCTGGTGGGCAGCGGACGGTATGACGGCTTCAAAATGCTTGCGACCGCATTGGGATTTCCTCTGACTTATATGGTCAGCGCGGCGCGGCTGATCATGAGCGGAGTTTTTGATCGCTTCCCGACTTTACGGATCGCTGTTTTCGAGGGTGGTGTCGGTTGGGTGCCGTGGCTGATGCGCACGCTCAATCACCACACCCTCGGCGAATCTCCCGGCACGACGTCGGTGAACGATTTCTTCCGTAAGCGCGACAGGCTCAAGAAAGCGCCGAGCGAATACTTCGATCAGATCTATGTTGCGGCCATCGCGTGGGAAGATTATTTAGCGCAGATCGTCGAGGTGTGGCCCAATCACAACATCATCATCGGCAGTGACTTCGATCACGGCGATGCAATTTCCAC
>JBIOXP010000070.1:0-6075 GCA_044869705.1 Binatia bacterium
AAAAGGTCTTAACCTCACGACCAAAGAAGCGCAGGGCAAAAAAGACGATGAACTTCTCAAAATCATCACCCAGGGAGAGGGTAAAATGCCCGCTTCGGGAAAAAACCTGAGCAAGCAAGAACAGGCGGACGTTCTGGCTTATGTCCGATCGCTTGGGAAGTAATGGTCTCGATTCAAAGCTCCAAATTTTTCATCCAATGCAGAAAGTTGGACCGAACAAAAGGCTTGTAACAGAAAGGCGATAGAGCACATGAGAGCAAAGTTAAGCGCGATTCTCGTAGGACTGTGGATGAGTACGATCTCGACAGCTGATGTTTTTGCGGCTGATGCCGGTGGCAAGGCGATATATGAAAAATCTTGCGTCGGTTGTCACGGCGCGGATGGCAAAGGCAATCCGGCCATGGCCAAAGTTCTGGGAGAAAAAGCGCTGAACCTGACGACCAAAGAAACGGCGCAGCAATCCGACGAGCAACTCTTGAAGGTCATCGCCGAGGGCTCCGGCAAAATGCCTGCCTCGAAGCTCAATAAAGAGGAGCAAAAGCAAGCCTTAGGTTATGTGAGGACGTTGGCAAAGTAGTGAGCGCTGGATTCTCGCGCAAGAAGCAATCTCGGCGCGCAAGAATGCGTCTGGACGGCGCGCTGAGATTAAGCAGAGCACGCACTAACCGAGGTCATCAGATAAGCGATGATGCATCCGTTATGGCGCTAGCCGAGTAAATTTGCGCGGATTTCTACTTGCGGAGCTCGAATCGACTCCGAATACGTTGCGCAAAATTTTGCTGGTCTCGAGACAAACGGTGACGAGAGCTCCAGCGAGTAAGAAGATGATAAAATCGCTCCAGTCGGGCTCGGCGAAACGGAAGATTGAGCGGGCTTGCGGAAGGTAAATCACTGCGCCAAGAAAGCTCAACGCGCCGCCGACCACTAGCCAAAAAGCGCGATTTGGCAACCGCAGCGTGCTCCAGAAACTTTGTGAACGTGAGCGATTGACGAAGATCAGTCCCACCATGGACAGCACCAGGGTCGCGAATGTGAGCGTCCGCACTAGCTCTTCGCTGTCGCCGCGGTAAAGAGACCAGCCGAACACCGAAATTATTCCGATCAAGCTGATCAGGCCTTGCAGTAGACTAAAAACAATCTGGCGAGCGCCGAAAACGGGCGCGTCGGCGGCGCGCGGCGGGCGCGTCATTAGATCTGCTTCTTCTGCTTCCGCCTCGAAAGCGATGGAGCACGCGGGGTCAATAATGAGCTCGAGAAAAACGATATGCACCGGCATCAAAACCAGTGGCCAATCGAGCAGCAAGGGCACCAAGGCGAGCCCGGCGATCGGCACATGGATAGAAAAAATAAATGCCATCGCCTTTTGAATATTGTCGAAGATTCTCCGTCCGGCACGGATCGCCTCGACGATGGTGGAAAAATTATCGTCGAGGATAACCAACGCAGCGGCCTCGCGGGCCACGTCGGTGCCGCGCCCGCCCATCGCGATGCCGATGTGCGCTGCTTTAAGCGCCGGAGCATCATTCACGCCGTCACCGGTCATCGCCACTACTTCACCATTGGCTTTGAATGCTTCCACGAGATCGAGTTTTTGTTCAGGCAGTGCGCGCGCAAAGATCGAGACGTGAGGAATGCGGCGACGTAGCTCGCCAGTGGACAGCCGCTCAAGCTCAGTCCCGGTCATCGTATCTCGATTGCTCGGCAGTTCGATCTCACGGCCGATTGCCTCGGCGGTGACCGGATAATCGCCGGTGATCATGACGACGTTAACTCCGGCAACGCCGCATTCTTTTACCGCGCTCGGAACTTCGGGCCGAACCGGGTCAGCAAGGCCGATCAACCCCAAAAATTCAAAATCGAACTCATGCTGGGTGCTCGGCCAAAGCTCGCCAACGAAATTGCCCTTTGCTACTGCGAGCACGCGCAGGCCGTCGGCTGCCATCAAGTTGACGTCGCGCGAGAGCTCCGCCCGTCGTTTTTCACTCCAATGGCAGAGCTCGGCAACGGCCTCAGGCGCTCCCTTGGTGGCAATGACGTATTCCTCGCGCGCCGGGGCTTTCCAGACGTGAGAGAGCGCCAGTAACTCGGAGGAAAGAGAGTACTCGTGCACCAGAGTCCACTCTTTGGTTTTTTCCGTCTCCTCGAGGTAACCCTCGCCTAAGGATTTGAAGGCCTTCTCCATTGGATCGAACGGGTCGGTTTCGCTGGCCAGCACGGCGAACCGGACAAGCTCTTGGAAGCGCAACGGCAACGGCGGCTCGCCGATGTCAAAAAATTCATCCCCCACGCACAGCCGGCGCACGGTCATCTGATTGAGCGTGAGTGTGCCGGTCTTGTCGACGCACAATACAGTGGCCGAACCGAGCGCTTCGATGGCCGGCATGCGGCGCGTCAACACGCTTCTCTGAGACATGCGCCAGGCGCCCAGGGCGAGAAAGACCGTCAGCACGACCGGAATCTCCTCGGGCAGGAGAGACATGGCAAGAGCGACGCCGACGAGGAAACCTTGAAGCCAATTGCCGCGCGTGATGCCGTAAAGCACCACCGCCAGGGCACAAAGCGCCAAGCCGACCGCGGCGAAAGTGCGGACCATCAGCGTCGATTTCTTTTGCAGAAAACTTTCGTCGACCTCGACCGCCTCCAGTGCTTTGCCGATCTTGCCTAGCTCGGTGCGCATACCGGTGCTAGTCACGCGCGCGAGGCCGCGGCCCTGCACGACCAATGTTCCGGAAAATACCAAAGGGAGATCCTCGCCGCCCGGGCGCGCGGGAAGTGCGGCACCCTTCCAGGCGGTCTTCCGCACCGGTACCGATTCGCCCGTGAGCAGCGACTCATCGACCATGAAATCATTGCAAGACAGGATTAACGCGTCCGCTGGCACGCGGTCGCCTTCGACGAGAATTAAAATGTCATCGCGCACGACTTCGCGCCCGGCGATGCGTTTCTCTTCAGCGTCACGAATCACCAAAGCGCGCGGGCTCGACAGATCACGCAGGGCCTCCAAGGCGCGCTCGGTTTTTCGCTCCTGAAAAATGGTGATAGCGAAAACGACGAAGAGCGACAGCGAAAGAATCAGCGCCTCGCGCACGTCGCCGAGGGTCAAATAAATGACCACGCTGACTAGCAGGAGCAAAAACATCGGCTCGCGACAGGTGGCGAGCGCGATATTGAGAGTTGAACGGGTTTCCGTGGACGGCAGCTCGTTATAACCCTCTTGCGCCAGACGGGCGCGCGCCTCGACGGAGGATAGCCCGTCGGCCGGTTCTGACTCGGAGAAAGTTGCCGAGTTATCCATCAGCTATTGACGCTGCAAACGCATGGAATGGCTGCGAACAAAATCCGAAACCAGCATCGCCAGATCGGGACGGCTGATCTCTTCCAGATCGTAGCGCACCCGGCAAACCGGCTTATGCAACTCGATGAGCCGGGCCAAGTCTACCGGAGTCGCCACGACAACCGTGTCGTGTGGTGTGGCGTCGATTGTCTCGGTGAGATCCTCGAGCTGAGTCTGAGAGTATCCCATCGCCGGTATCGCTTTGGTGACCCAGGGAAAATGCTTGAAAGTTTCGGCCAACGTGCCTTTTGCGCCGGCTCTAGGATCGACGATTTCGCACGCGCCGTATTTTTGCGCCGCGATGATTCCCGAACCGTAGCCCATTTCCCCGTGAGTAAGCGTCGGGCCGTCTTCGATCACGATAACGCGCTTACCGGTGATCAGCTCTGGTCGATCGACGTTTATATTTGAGCGAGCTTGGATCACCGTTGCCGCTGGGTTGATTGCCGCAATATTGGCCATGACCCGCGCTACGCCTTCGACAGGGGCTGAGTCGATCTTGTTCACGATCAGGACTTGCGCCCGCCGGAAGTTGGTTTCACCGGGATGGTAGAGCAACTCATGGCCGGCACGATGCGGGTCGAGGACGACGATCTCCAAGTCGGCTTTGAAAAACGGCCAATCGTTATTGCCGCCATCCCAGAGAATGACTTCCGCTTCTCGTTCGACTTTTTCTAGAATCGCGGCGTAGTCGACGCCGGCATAGACAATGGTGCCGTTATTGATGTGTTGCTCGTATTCCTCGCGTTCCTCGATGGTGCAGCGCTCGCGATCACAATCCTCGATTGCGCCGAATCGTTGCACCGCTTGGCGAGCAGGATCGCCATACGGCATCGGGTGGCGCACCACCACAGCGCGTAACCCATGCCCGTGCAGCAATCCGGCGATGCGCCGGATCACCGCGTCTTTTCCGCACCCTGTTCGCACGGCGCAGACCGAAATGACCGGGCGGTTTGATACTAGTGAACTCCGATCCGGACCGATGAGGTGGAAATCAGCGCCGCACGCCAAAGCGCGCGAGGCGAGATGCATCACCGAGATATGCGACAGGTCGCTGTAGGCGAGAATGACTTGCTGAACTTGGTATCGATGAATAACGGATTCCAACTCGGTTTCCGGAAAGATCGGGATGCCGTCCGTATAGAGCGGTCCGCTCAGCGACTCAGGATAGCGTCGATTCTCGATGCCAGGAATCTGCGCGGCCGTAAAGGCGACGACTTGATAGCTCGGGTCGTCACGAAAGCAGACATTGAAGGTGTGAAAGTCTCTTCCAGCCGCACCAAGAATCAGAATTCTTTCGGGCCCTGACCCTTCATCGTTTTTCGTTTGGGCCATGTGTTTCCTTCAGCGAGTTCGTATCCATTCCAGCTGCTCAAGAACCCGAGCAAGAGACATACCCTATCGAGCTCGGTACCGGACCGACTGCTATACCGTTCCACAGTGGTTTCGAAACTTGCGGCGACAGAGGATAAGTCCGGCCGGTATAAAGTTCGTGCGGTCTCACCGCTTCGCACGATTGCCAAACCGGAATCGATTTTTATCACCTATGCGAAAGAGCCGGATTAATCTGCTTAAAATTCTAACGCCACAAATGGTATCTCGATTGCTGATTGTGAACCTTAAAGGGTGCCGGGTTTTGCGGGGCAGATGCAAGCGCCGCCTCTCGTAATCAGGAGTTTTTATGGAGCGAGCTGAAAACCAAAATGAAATGACGCCTGATCGAATCCGTCATCAGCAAATCGATCAGTACTGGGCGGGCGATTTGAGCAGAAGGGTTTATTTAATGCGTCGCCAGCGAAAAGCGATCCTGGAAAACTGTCGTCGAATCGCCGTGGTCGGTGTTGACCCGGATCCAAACAGCCCGAGCTTTGTCGCTGTCGAAAGACTACTGGGACTCGGGCTCGAGATTTTTCCGGTGTTTTCTGATCGGGAAAGTTTTCTCGGGTTACGCTGTTACAAGAACCTGCGCGATATTCCCGAAAGGATCGACATCGTCCAGATTTATCCGAATGGAAAGGACAATTTAGCGGGTCTCGCGCGCGCCGCGGTTGACCACGGTGTTTCGACCTTTTGGATCGAGCGGTGCGCCGGCGCGTCGCGAGAAGTCGAAGACATATTGAGTAGCGGTCGCGTGCAGCTAGTGGAGTACGAGAGTCTCGAACGCGAATATCTCAAGCATACGCCGATAGCGCTGCCGCCGGCAGCGTCTGCGCGCCGTGATAAGAAAGCGGCCAAAGTCAGGGAACGGATGTCCAAGAATCCCGCGACGGTGAAACTCAACGACAGCTTGAACGATGCGATCGCGAAGATGGAGCATGGCTATTTTCGCCACTTGCCGGTCGTAGATGATCAAGGAAAATTGATCGGCATCTTGAGTGACCGTGACCTGCGGCAAATTCAACCGTCATCGTTTTTTAACACCACAGCAGATGCGGCAGTTCAGCTCGGGTCGCTTGCGGTGCAGCAAGCGGCTGTGTTCGATGCGGTGAGTGTCAAGCCGGAAACGACGGTTAAGCAGGCAGCCGAAATGATGTTGCGCTGGCATGTGGGCGGGCTACCGGTTGTCGACGGTATGGACAAAGTTGTGGGTATCATAACTTACACCGATATTCTGCGAGAGTTCATCGGCGATCCGTAGTCATACATGGACCAAGGTTGGAATATTGCCACAGCCCGTGATGTTCGATTTATCGATCAGCTCGAAACGCCATGATTTTGCCAAAGCTGAGAATGAAAGGCGC
>JBIOXP010000071.1:0-2652 GCA_044869705.1 Binatia bacterium
TCCGAAATTCTTGTTGGCACTCGGCTTGCTCCTCTTTTGTGGTGGTGTAGCGGATGAAATAACCCGTGCCTCTGTTACCGGAAAGGACGCTTGCTGTACGGACCCGATGTAGCGTTGAAGAAAACTCTCATATAGGGAGCGGTATCCTTTGGCGCTTGTCTCTAGTTCACGTATGCTCAGTTCCGCCGTAGTCGTATTGCGCGAGTGAGATATTGCTTCCGCGAGTTGCTTTTCCGTCGCCTGCTGCTGTTGCTTGGCTTCTTCAAAATCACTTCTGGCGCTCTCCGCAAGCCGACGTATTTCATCGAGCATGGTCTGCTGAACGCTCTTCATCTGCGTACGTAGATTGGCGACAGCCAGATGACCGCTGCCATACTTGGCAGTATATTCGTATTCCTTACTTGCAAAATCGAGATATTGCTGGCGAAGAGTGTTGATGATTTGAGTGTTGTTAGGCGACGTCGTCGTCTTGACTTGTGCATCGGAGGTGTTGCCGAGCGCCGTCGTCGTGCGAGCCGGACCGGCGTCGAGGTTGCCAATCGAGGCTGCGTCAAAGTTTTTCGAAGAAAGTATGGATTCGAACCGGTTCAACCGGGTCATCGTGTCCGACGTATGCGCGCGGGCAAGAACAACGCGAGTGTTCAGCGCCGCCACTTGCTGTTCGTCGATAAGTTTTCCGTCGGCCGAGACGATGTTGCTTTCTGTCTTTAGTTCGTTGACCTTGCGCTCCGCATTCAGGGCGTCATTACCGAGTTCCTGCAGGCGATCATGCAGCCAGGTCGTAGTGATGCGGTGCTCGACCGTCTTTGCCTTCAATTTTTCGTCGAAATAGGCTGTCACTATCGCGTTTGCGATCGTGGCGGCCTGCTCAGGCTTGCTGGCGCTGAAGCTAACGTTGATGACGCTGCTCATGCCGACTCTGTATGCCGACGTTCGAGTCTGAAATTCGTCGACCACCGCGTCGAGTTTAGTGCCTTGGATCGATTGTCCGAGCATCTCTCGAACTGTTCTCATCACGGAACGCAAGCCACGATCTTCACCTACGAATTCCGGGTCCGTGGCAAGGTGCAGTTGATTGATAACGGACGTCGCGATCGCCTTGGATTTCAATATCTCGATTTGCGATTCGATATCGATGGGCGTTTCGTCCATCACCGCTTGCGATTGAACGACAGGAGACCTGGACGGTCCCAGCAGCACCTTTACGTCCGCCGTGTAAGTGGGTGGAACCACCCTGAGGAGGACGATGCTGGCCAAAAGTCCCAGCGTGGCGCAGATCGCGATCACCAAATAGTGTCGCTGCAAAAACCCCTGGGCCGATTCAAATAATCCAGGTCCGTTGTTTTGCCAGCCGTCCTCGTAGGAACTGTCCAACGATGCGCTCATTTTCGGGCGGCTTGTCATACCAGTACTTTCTAAGTTGCGTTGAAATTTCCGGAATCATTTCAGTGTCTTGTTGTAAAGTTCCATTTTTCCCAATCAATGGATTAAAAAAACAGGCAATTTAATTTATTCAATTTTAATAAATGGATCAAGCGGAGATCGCGACCTGGTTGCATGTTTGCCTTTAATGTTAATAATGCAACCGGTGTCAAGGCGCGGTTTTTTAACAGCTCGGCAAATAGTCGTCGAGGTTTCTTTAGGGCTAAATTTGACCGCCACAGGCGGCGAGTTTGCTATCCAGCGGTGAAGGTCCGGCGCATGGACTGAAGCGGCGCGCCGGCCAAGGAAGAAGAACGCCGGCGGGGCGGGTCTTGTTGCGCCGATCTCTAGTTCTGAGGTGCGCAAGCCTTGAAACGGCGAGACCTTCGCTCGTGCGCGTGGGTCGCCGTTGACGCAAGGCCCTCGCGAGTGCACTGACGATCTCGCATCGGTAGCCGGCAGCGACCGTTTGCGAGGCCTTCGATACCTTTTTCGATGTTCACCACGTTTGTATAAGTGGTGCGCAAGCGGCGTGTCGCCCGCCTATGGGCCGACTTCGCATGTTAGAGCTATCCGGCGACGGTGACGGGCAGAGGATGGTTCCTCGATGAAGGATGTTAGGCGTGCCTTCGTGCTGGCCAGCCTCGGTCGCTATCTGATGATGATAATCAATCTGGCCGCCATGCTGATCATGGCGCGGCTGCTGGCGCCGGCTGATTATGGCGTTGCCGTGTTAGGAGGCTCCGCGCTCGCCGTCGCCGAAGCGATCAGGGCGCTCGGCGGCGGTGCCTATTTGGTTCAGCAGAAGGATCTAACGGCAGAGCAGATCCACACCAACTTCACCGTCAGCCTGATCGCGACCGCCATCTTGATTGCGACCCTGATGCTGCTTGTGCAGCCGTTGACAGGCTTTTTCGGGCGGCCCGAACTCGAGCCTTACCTCCGCGTGGCGGTCTTGGGATTTCTGGCCGGACCGGTCAGTTATCAGATATCGGCCCTGATGAGCCGGAAGCTGGCTTTCGGCCGGATCGCTTTCATCACCACGGTTACGGCCGCAATCAATGCCGGCACCGGAATTGTCCTGGCGCTACTCGGCTGGAGCTATATGAGCCTCGCCTGGGGAACCGCAGTCTCGGCCCTCGCCGCTATGGGGCTCTACCTCTATTTCTGGCGCGATTGGTCGATTTTCCGGCCGACGTTGCGCGAATGGCGCAGTGTTATCGGTTTCGG
>JBIOXP010000072.1:0-11019 GCA_044869705.1 Binatia bacterium
CGATCTACTGGGACGACTACTTGCAAAGTTAATTGGCGAGGTCGGCGATGATTTTTCTTCAATCAGGCTAGCGGGCGGTGTAAAGTGTGGCGTTCTCTTATAACCATCAGTATGTCTGCTTGGATATGGCGGTTTTTAGGAGCGCGGGAGAGCTCGCCGGCGGCGCGAAAAAAACTCGCAGTCATCGCGTTGCTGTATTTCATCCAGGGAGCTCCAGCGGCGATCCTATGGGAAGTTCTACCGGTTTTTTTTCGCATCAATGGCGTTTCGTTGCGCGCGATCGGCGGGCTCAGGCTGCTCGAACTGCCGTACTCGCTGAAATTTTTCTGGTCGCCTCTGGTGCATCGCTACGGCGACCGGCGCCTCTGGGTCATGGCGTGTATGCTCGGCATCGCCGCGGTGCTTTTTACGCTGCCGTTCGTGAACATCGCCGGAGTCGGTCTGATCGTGCTGGTATTGATTCTGGCGTTTACGACGCTATCGGCGACGCAGGATGTGGCGATCGATTCCTACTCGGTGGCTTTGGTCAATCGGGAAGACGAGGGTGCGGCCAATGGCGTGCGGGCATCGGCGTATCGCATCGCGCTCGTGTTCGCCGGCGGGGGCCTGGTGTTCTTAGCCGGTGCACTTGCATGGAATTCGTTGTTCGTGCTGGCGGCCATCGTTTTTGCGATTCTAGGCGTCATCGCAATGACTGTTCCGCGTCTCAGCATCACACACGAGTCGCGCGAGCACTGGCTCACCGGCTTTCTCGAATGGGCCGGCACCTGGCGGGTGATCCCGCTCATCTTCTTCGTGCTGACCTACAAGCTAGGCGAGTTTGCCATCGGTCCAATGGTGAAGCCGTTTTGGGTCGACTATGGCAAATCGATCTGGCCGAATGCCGATGATTTGATGTTTCAGATCGGCTTGTTTCCCACGACTTTCGGTATCGTGCTGAGCGTCGTCGGCGCGCTCATGGGCGGCGCGTTCATCTCGCGTTACGGCATTTTCCACGGCGTTTGGTTTCTCGGCTTTCTTCAGGCGGTCTCGAATCTGGGTTATGCGGTGGTCTATTGGCTGAATCTCGGCCGCGTCGGTCTCTACGGCGCATCGATGTTCGAATCGTTGAGCGGCGGGCTCGGCACCGCCGCATTCCTGGCATTTTTGATGAACGTTTGCGAGAAGGAGCACGCCACGGTTCAATACGCGTTTCTCTCGTCGATTTTTTCGCTGACCGGCCGATTGATCGGCGGGTTCAGCGGTCTCGGCGCTGAACGGTATGGCTACGGCAACTATTTCGCGATTACGTTTTTCTTGTCGCTTCCGGCGTACTTGCTTCTCCCGTGGGTCAGAAGCTGGATCAAAGAGCCAGTGCGCCAATGATTTTGGCGCGGATGAAAAATCATTAGGCTACTTCCTTGAGCAGGCGGCGCCAGTCCGCGACCTCTCTTGCACTTTTCACCAACGGCGAGAAACGGGCGCACTCGCTTTTCAAGGCGCGGTAAAATTTGTCATCGGTTTCGGCCTTCAGCAATACATCGGCCAACGCGTGCGTCTTGCCGACGGCAAAGTAGCCGAGGAAATTTTCTCCCAGCGTGCCGATTAAACCTGGAATTTTAGAGGCGACCACAGGCACATTGGATGCGAGCGCTTCAGACAGCACGTTGGAGCTACCTTCCATCCGGGAGGTGATGCAAACCAGATGGCTTCTCGCCAGGAGCTCGCGTGTCTTTCCATGCGACAGTTGCCCGACCCAATGATAGCGCGGATTGCGCGCGACTTCGTTGCGCGCGGATTGTTCCAGGCGGGGATCAAGCGCAAGTCCGACGTGGGTCAGTTGAATCCGAGAGCTTTTCGGCAACCGACGCACCGCCAGGGCGGCCCGCAGTGGGTCCTTTTCAGCGCGCAAATGGCCGATAACGCAGACTCTGAAGCATGTCCTGCGGTCCGGTTGGGGCCGACGGAGCGGTTTTGCTGATTGGTAAATCACATGAGTCTTGCGCTGGAATCGTTGCGGCAGCTCCCGAAGCGCCATCTTTTGTAGCACTACAATACGAGTCGCAAGTTCAAGTGATCGTTGAGCTTGCCGGTGGGCTCGAATATCCCGATAAACATCGGTTCCGGTGAGCACGACGATGACAGGGCGGTTTGGTTGCTCTTCATGAAATCGATGAATCGAGTCCGCGCTACGCCTGGCATGGAGCGCGACCAGAACATCGCACCGCTCGCCGCCATATTGTTGCAGAAGCTCTACACGGTGGCCGAGTTTTTTCAAAATCGCGGCCCAGCGAAGCGCGGTGATTCGATTGCCGTTATTGAGGCTTAACGGCGCCGGCGTCACGAGTTGTATGTTCATGCCGCCGATTTTGCGCAGGTGCGAAAACCGGCCCAGACATCGCGCCGGTCGGGAGTGTAGAAATTTCTCCAGGTATTACGAATGAGCAGCGAAGAAGTGGCCCAGCAACCGCCGCGCAGCACCTTATGCGTGCCGAACCAGGGCTTCGAGTATTCCTTGTAGGGATCGATCACAAATCCCGGATAAGGCGCGAAATCGTCCGCAGTCCACTCCCAGACGTTGCCGATCATTTGCCGGCAGCCGAAGGCGCTGTCTCCGGCCTCGAACAGGTTGACTGCGACGGGGCCGGAGCAATGCCAATCGAGATTGGCGCTAGCAGCCGTCGGAGCTGAATCACCCCATGGAAAGTAGCGGCGCGTTCGACTCAAACCACCTTCCGCGTCGACTTCCGCCGATGCGGCGACTTCCCATTCGGCTTCGGTGGGCAAGCGGCGATTAGCCCAGTTGCAGTACGCCTCCGCCTCGAACCAGCTTACGTGAACGACCGGCGCGCGTTCGTTCAAAGGCCAATAGCGATCGTAGATCCGCTGCCGCCATATTCCGTTTGCGCTGCGTTGCCAATAGATCGGATGATCAACGGATGCTTGAACTGGAAAGTCTTCGGCGTGATGACCTGAATCTTTACCAAAGAAGTTGGTGAAAGAACTTTCCAATTCCGGGCTGCCGCCGCGTTCGCGCCAACGCCAGCCGGCGGCGCTCCAGTATTCCGGTTTGCGGTAACCCTGAGCTTCGACGAAGGCGAGAAACTCCCCAGTGCTTACTGCTGCACGACCGATGCGAAACGGTCGCAGCTCGACTTCGTGTGCCCATTTTTCATTGTCAAACACGAAAGGGAAATCATCTGTAGCGCCGATAATAAATTTACCTCCAAGAATCTCGACATCACCGCTGCAAGCGGCGCCCGTTACACGACAGTTCTCATCGAGGGTGGTGAATTGCGGCGCCGGATACGCGAGGGTCTGACGTGTGTAGGCCAGGGCTTCACCATGCATTCCCTCGTGGAAAAGCGTGAGTAGATAAAAATAGAGCTCATCGGCGGACACATCTTTGGAACCTTCAAGGGCTTCCAGCGCTCGATCAAGGACTTCGCTCATGTAATTCACGGTCGCGGCGCGCGAAGGTAGAAGAAGTTCCCAGCGAGTGTCGTGGGCGACATCGGTGGAGTTGTACAACTGATCGCCGTTGGGCAAAAGCGGTTTATGTTTTTTGAGATGACGCAGCAGCCAAAATTCAGTGAACCACGCGATATGTCCGATTTCCCAAAGCGGCGGATTGACGATCGCCAGGCGCGGCCCGATCATTTGCTGCTCGTCCAGGTCCGCGACAAGCCTAAGAGTGCGGTCGCGAAACTCGCGCAGCAGAGCGGCCAGCCGGCGCCGATCCAACAAAGCAAGTGCGCCAGCGATAGAGTGGCCGCCGGTCTGATTCATGCTAATCAAAATGGGCTATCCGGCTCTGCAATTGAAGCCAAATTCGCGCGGGCTCTCAGGTAAAATGCATGCCGCGTGACGTTAAATTTGGTTTCGTAGAGCTTATCCGTGAATGTTTAGCGCAAACACTGGGCTATGACAATCCGAGTACGCCATTTTTGACCGTAGTTTCGATTTGTCGGCGCCAGGGGCGAATTTCGCGCGCCCATTTCTGCTTCCTGACCGCCCGCAAATAGGCCAATGCCGACTCTAATCGCCCGTTTTCCCGCGCCGTAATTCGCGTCGATTGTTTGGCTTTAATCAATTGCTGGGATGCTTCGAGAAACCACCTGATCGTGCGCCAGTACTTAAGCGCTTCTGCGCCGAAGCGCTGTTTGATCGCTCTGCGCCAACTTTCTTCCGGGTCGTAGCTGCACGGCTTTGCGGCGTAATCGAAACAGGTCGCCAGCGGCACCAAGCTGAGGGTCGGCTGGAGCATCGGATTGTTCAAATAGCCATAGACGATTTCCGGTAGGCGTCGGTCTCGGCCTGTGAGCGGTCCGATGTGCAACTCGGAAGCCATCGATAGATCATTGACCGGATAATTATCCCATAACAGAACTCGATGATTGAGACGCCGTGCAATTTGCCGCGCGTGCTCCGCGGTGATCTTTCCGGAAACAACCGCCGGGCCTGTCCAAAGACACGCGATATCTGCTGGCAGTTCTTCGGCTAGTTTCTCCAGGAAGTTGGCTTCAAAACGGCCGAACACCTTCTCCAGGAGAGGATCTTCACTGTAATAGGACGGACAAATCCACCATTCGACATCTTTCCAGCACCGAGGTTGACGCTGGTGGATGGCGCCAAGCCACGAGCCCTCCGCGCGAGCCAAACTTGCACCGAAGGCACACCGGTCGCGACCGTAGACGAGCCGTGAGGGAATATCATCGAAGAGCACTGCGAATGTGCGCACGCCGGTATCGTAAAACCGCTGCGCCTTCTCGATCAGGATTTGAACGGGCTTGCGCTCGGAAAAACATAAGCGCTCGCCAGGATGAAAGCCGTATACGAAATCAATGCCGTTGCGCTGCGCGGCTGCAATCAGCGCGAGGAGCTCTCGCCATTGCGTTTTGGGGTAGGGATCACGCCAGCGCAAGCGGTGATAGGGATCATCTTTGGGCGCGTAAAGATAGGTATTCAGGCCGCGGCACGCGCCAAAGGCGAAGAGAAATCGGCGCTCCGGCATGGACCACGGCGGACCAAAAAATCCTTCGACAACGCCGCGACGGGAAAAATTCTGGGCTACTCGCATCGACCGTTTTTACCGGATTATCTAGAAAAAGAAAATTTATAATGGAGCCATGCCTGTTTGCAGTCTGGTCGTTAGCGGCGCCTCTACCTTTACAACCTCCACTTGAAAGGAGTATAGGGCAGCAGTAGGCTAACTAGATGAAGATCGGCTTGGCGCACAAGCGGCTCGAGCTTCGGGGCGGCACCGAACGGGTATTTTACCGAACTGCCGTTGGTTTGCGCGACCGCGGTCACGACGTTCATCTATTCTGTTTAAAATTTTCTATTCCGCCGCCGGAAGGGGTAACAGCGCATCGTGTACCGGGAATTTCTTGGCCGAGAACCGGACGTTTATTGAGCTTCGGCATTTTCGCTCCATTGGCGATGAGTCGCGCGGCTTGCGATGTTGTCCTCAGCTTCGATCGAGTACTCAAGCAGGACTTGTTTCGCAGCGGCGGCGGGCCGCACAAGAGTTTCATCGAGAAAATGCAGCGCAACGGGCGCTGGAAATCGCTCTGGTATCGCGTGAGTCCTTATCATCGCCTCGCGCTGTGTATTGAACAACGACAAGTTACATCAGGAAGCCGTCGAATCGTTGCCGTCTGTGAGCAAAGCAAACGTGAGATGATTCAGGCTTACGGCATCGCGGAAAAAAAGATTGTTGTCATCCTGAACGGTGTGGATCACCAAAAGTTTAATCCAAGCCGCAGACATAGCGTCGGCAAACGCACGCGTCATGAATTGGGGATTGAAACCGACGCGCGAGTCGTACTGTTCGTAGGAACGGGATTTCGCCGCAAAGGGTTGGATCGTTTGCTGGGATTGTGGCGCGCCGGCGCGATGTCCAATGTCTATCTCTTGGTGGTGGGCGGCGATACTCGTTTGGCTTCTTACCGCTCCGCTTGGCGGCACAACCCCTACGTGATTTTTGTCGGACCGAAGCCGAACGTGGAAGACTATTACGCCGCTGCGGATGTCCTCGCGCTTCCATCCATTCAAGAAGCGTTCGGCAATGTTGTTTTGGAAGGTTTGGCGGCGGGGTTGCCGGTGATTACGGTGGCTGGCGTCGGTGCTTTCGATAAAATCGAGGGGGATCTTCGGCGCGGAATTCTGGAAAACCCCGATGACCTACTCGAATTGAAGGATAAACTTTTGTATTTTTTGGAACCCGCCTGTTGGGCTTCGCTTTCACGCGCTGCGCGCAAAACGGCCGAACAATATAGCTGGACGACATATCTTGACCAACTGGAACAAACACTGGTTAGCTTGTATGAACCGTCTGCGGCGCCGAGGATCGTTCCGGAGGTTGCGATTCCGACGCTCTCCCGTACCCCGCCCACGCATTAGCTTATCTCGATGGAGCCCGCGATTAGCATCTTGATTGCCACGCAAGGGCGCGTGCCACAGCTGCAGCGACTGCTCGACAGCTTGGTCAGGCTCGAGAATCATCAGGAGATTCCACACGAAATTCTCGTTGGCAACAATGCCCAAGGTCAAGCTAGCGCCACCGTAGAAGCTCTGCTGCAAGCCTATCGAGCCCGTGAGCCGGAGCGTTGGTTGCATGTGCGCGAACCTATTCCGGGAAAATCACGCGCTCTCAATCGGCTGATACCGCTCGCCAAAGCCAACATTTTCGCTTTCCTCGACGATGACGTGGAAGTTGAGCCGGAATGGTTGCGAATCACCTGGCAATTTTTCCGCGATTATTCCTTCGACGTCATGCAGGGATCGATTCTTGTGCCGCCGTCGATGCAAAACGACCAAGAGTTTCTTCGGCTGCTCAATCGCTATCGGACAATCTGCTATTACAGCAAACCCGGAAATGAAGTCCGACAGATTGTCAGTCTGAACGCGGCCAATATGGGCTTACGCAAAGAATTACTTGACGTCACGGGCGGATTCGATGAACGGATCGGTCCTGGCGCCTCGGGCACATCGATGGATGTCGAGTTCGGGGAAAGGGTTCTGCGGGCCGGGAGACGCATCGGTTACGAGCCGCGCTCGGTGGTTTATCACGATGTTGACTGGAGCCGGCTTACCGAAGCCTATTTTAAACGACGTCACGAATTACAGGGCCGGAGCCGCGCGATTTACAAAGCCAGCGGCGTGTCCTCGAGCGTTGCCAACCTGGTTCGGGCAGCGTTCGGGTTCTGCTTGTACACGGCGTTGGGCAATGAAAGGCAGATCTATCGCTCGAAGGGGCGGATTCATCATTATCGCGCCATGTTGAAGGAAGCCAGTCGGACGGCGCTGGCAACGCGGCTTACGCCATTTTCATTCCGCTCACCGCCGCCAGCCCTGGACGAGAGAGAAGCTCGTGGGTCGAAATCCTCGTAGCCCTGCGGTTGTCCTTAGCGACGACCACGAAACCAAACCGCTGCTCGGGTCGAAGTCTCGTTCAGGACGCAGATTTCGCGTCATGTACATTGTTAAAAATTATCCGCAAATCTCCGAGACGTACATTAAAACCGAGATCGAAGCGGTGCGTGAGGTTTGCGATATCCGCATCATCGCGACCAAACGCGCCAAAATGCCGGCAAAAAATCACGAGCCGTACCGCTATATCGAGGATCCGGTCGTGATTTGCGAGGCGATCGAGGAGTTTCAGCCCGATGTCCTGCACAGCCACTGGTTTCATTCGGTCAAGCTCCTGGGCAAGCTGGCGCGCAAAACCGGAGTCCCATTCACGGTGCGTGGCCATTCCTTTGATTCGATCTGGCCTGAAGACAAATCTCCATTGCGCCATTTTCCGCTGCTCTCGTTATTTGCGCGGCCATCGCACATCCGGCGAGCGGTAAAGTTTATTGAAGATGATTTTTGCCTGGGATTGCTGACCTTGCCCTTTGCCCGTCCGCGGCTGGAACGCGCGGGTTTTCCGAGCGCGAAGCTCGTGGACTGTTTCCCGGTAGTAAACTTCAAGCGATTTTTCGATCCGCGTCCTAACGGCACCTCGATCATGAACGTCGGCGCATGCATTCCCAAGAAACGTATGGAGGATTTTGTCGAGCTTGCGCTGCGCGTGCCGGAGCTTGAGTGCAATCTTTACGCGCTCGGATACAAAGTAGCGGAGCTCCGGGAGTTCGCCGCGGCCCGGCGAAGTCCGGTGCGTTTCATTGCCCCCGTAGAGCTCGAAGGCATGCCCGAGGAATACAAAAAGCATCGCTGGCTCGTCTACACGGCCGCGGCCGGCGGCAACGTGGGTTGGCCGCTGGCGATCGCGGAAGCGCAAGCTTCCGGCGTTGGGGTCTGCATGGCAAATATTCGGCCTGACCTTCGTGAATATGCCGGACCGGCGGGGTTTCTCTACAATTCTTTGGACGAAGTCGTAAAATTGATTCGTCAACCGGTGCCGGAAGAAAACCGGCAAGCGGGTTTCGAGCAAGCCAAAAAATCCGACGTGTTTCAGCACCGGTCGTTATTGTTTCGACTCTGGCGTATGCCGGAAGCGGCTTGCGAAAAAATCGCGGCGCCGGCTCTTGCCGGATAAAATCCTTATCATTTCGGGCGAATCGATTTTTTTGCCCAGTAAACCAGTTGAGTTTGCGCAATCCCGATTCATTCCGTAGGATACTCAGAAATTTTTTGCCATGAAATTCTTATCGCGCCCGCGTTTCTGGCGCGCGGCGGGGGCAACTTTGACCATGATTCTACAGCCGCCGAACTTTGCTCCTTCGGCCGATCAACAGTTCCCCGATATGGTTCGCATTCGTGCCGGGGAGTTTTTAATGGGAAGCGATGACGGGCCGGAGGATGAACGGCCGATGCACAAAATCAGCCTCGCTGAATTTGATATCGACCGAAATCAGGTGACCAATGCTCAGTTTGCTCGGTTTCTCGATGCTGTCGGGACGGAAAGCGCGCGTGGCGAGAAATATTTCGATATCGGCGACGATGATGCTCGGGTGCACCGGCGCAACGGACGATGGCTTGCGGACCGCGGCCATGAAAACCGGCCTGTCGTTGAGGTTTCCTGGTTGGGCGCCGCGGCTTTTTGCAGCTCGCTAGGAAAGCGTTTGCTGACAGAAGCGGAGTGGGAGAGAGCGGCGCGCGGAAATGACGGGCGGAAATTCCCCTGGGGCAATCAGTCGCCCGACGCAACGCGCGCCCATTTCAACGCCGGATGGAACGATTTCCGCGAGATCGGCAGCTTTCCGAAAGGCGCGACTCCCGAAGGCGTCTTTGATTTAGCCGGAAATGGTTGGGAGTGGGTGAGCAGTTCCTATATATCCTACCCTTACGATGCCGCGGATGGTCGGGAAGACTTGACCAAGCCGCAGGTGCGCGTTACGCGCGGCGGCGGCCAGGACTCACCGGCGGAGGAGTTGACGACAACTCATCGAGGGCGGCACGTCTCGCGCAATTTTCGTTCGGGACATCACAATATTGGATTTCGTTGCGCCCGCTGACAATCTGCCGACCCCTAATTTCTGATGCCGTTATATCTGGTGATCGAGGGCATGCTGATCGGACTCGTGGTTGCCGTGCCGGTGGGTCCGCTCGGCTTGTTATGTATTACCCGCTCACTCATGATGGGCCCGGTGTGTGGACTTTTTTCCGGTTTAGGAGTGGCGACGGCCGATGCGCTCGCCGCGGGTATCGCCGCGCTGGGAATTTCGTTGATATCCGGGTTCGTCGCGGAGCAGCAGCACTGGCTCAGGCTCATCGGCGGTGTTTTTCTTTGTTATCTTGGCTACCGGATCTACCGAACCGAACCCGTAGCAAAGCGGCGCATCAACAATGTCAATGGACTGGTAAGCGCTTACGTAACGACTTTTTTATTGACAGTCTCCAATCCGGTGACGCTTTTCTCCTTTATCGCCATCTATGCCGGTTGGCATGTGCCGAGTTTGCAAGGGCACTACATTGCGGCCGCGCTCCTGACCGCGGGCGTTTTCAGCGGCTCGGCTCTGTGGTGGGTCGGCCTGTTTATCGGGCTGACGATGTTTCATGATAAATTCAGCTTGCGCTTTCTCTTCTGGGTCCATCGCGTCTCAGGCGCGGTCATCGCGGTGTTCGGCTTTTTTGTGCTGTTGAGCTTGACGCCGCTGCGAAAAATTTTAGGTCTCGAGTTTTGAGCGGCAGGACTGCATACCTCTGTCAAAGTAGCAGCGCTCCGAGTGCGCTCAACGTCGTTCTCGGCTGCGTTTATTTTGCGCTGAATCTTTACCAATTTTATTTGCTGCCAATTTTTTTATTATCGCGGGGCGGTGGTTGGGGCTGGTCGCTTGTACCGCTGGTGTTGCTCACGAATCCGTTCTGGAGCCTCATTCATGAAGCGATTCACGATTTGTTTCACCCCAGTCGAAAGATTAACGGGTTTTTCGGCCGGCTGCTCGCGATTGTTTTCGGCTCGCCGTTTCGGATCATTCGGATGAGTCACCTGCTGCACCACAAGTTGAACCGTTCGCCGATCGAAGGAACGGAGTACTACGATCGCGAGAGGGCGAGCAGGTCCGGCTCGGCGCCGGCATACTATTTTCAAATTCTTATCGGGTTATACCTGGTGGAAATTCTGAGCCCGATTTATTTTTTCTTACCGCGGCGAGTTCTGCAGTGGATAAAAAACCGCTACATCAAGGCCAACAGCGTCAGCGCGCTTCTGATGGACAATTGGCTCCGGCCCGAGGCGCTGCGCGAAATCCGCTTTGACGGCTTCTTAACGCTGTTGGTTTTTGGGCTGGCGTTTTTCTGCTATGGCGAAATGTGGTGGCTGCTCGCCCTGGCGCTGCTCGGGCGAGGTTTTTTGATCTCATTTCTCGACAATATCTACCACTACGAAACGCCGGTGAGCGATGTTTTTTTTGCAAAAAATTTGCGCCTGCCGGCGCTAGTGGCGAAGTTGCTTCTGAATTTTAACCTGCATGGCATTCACCATATCAATCCCGCGATTCCGTGGATTCACTTGCCACGCGCATTTGCTATCCAAGCGGGTCAGTTTCAGGGCGGTTATTTCACGGCAGCCCTACGGCAGCTTCACGGTCC
>JBIOXP010000073.1:0-5604 GCA_044869705.1 Binatia bacterium
CGTTATTTACGCTGATCGGCTTTATGGGCATGTATACTCTCTTGAGCGTGCTGTTTTTGTTTTTAATGTGGCGCGAGGTCATGCACGGTCCGGAGTTTTTGACCAGCAGCGCCCCTCACGGGGTCAGCGGGGTCAGCGCGATCGAACGGCCTGCAAGGAGCTGACACGGAAACACTCTGGTTCATTCTCGTCGCGCTGATGATTATCGCTTATGTGGTGCTCGACGGCTTCGATCTAGGCGCCGGCATCATTAGTTTAGTCGTCGCGCGCAATCACGAGGAGCGTCGTTTAATTCTCCGCGCCATCGGGCCCGTATGGGATGGCAATGAGGTTTGGCTTATAGCCGCTGGGGGTGCGCTATTTTTCGCTTTTCCAACTCTTTATGCCGTGAGCTTCAGTGGTTTTTATTTGCCCTTGATGATCGTCCTCTGGCTGCTGATGCTGCGCGGTATCGGTGTCGAGCTGCGCTCGCACGTTGAAAATCCACTCTGGTGGTCGTTGTTCGACTTTCTCTTTTCCTTTTCGAGCTTGCTGCTCGCTTTTTTTTTCGGCGCAGCCGTGGGCAACGTCGTTCGCGGTGTGCCGCTCGATGCAGAAGGCTATTTTTTTGAAGCGCTTTGGACGGATTTAAGGATCGGTCCCAATCCCGGCATCCTCGATTGGTACACGATTTTGACCGGATTGCTCGCTGTCGCGGTGCTCACGGTACATGGCGCCAACTTCCTGATCCTCAAAATGGAGGGCGATCTCTGCAATCGCGTACGTCGGGCGGCGAACGTGACTTCGTGGCCGCTCGTGATTCTAACCGCGTTGAGCTTGGTCGCTAGCCTCTATATTCGGCCGCAAGCTCTCGACAATTTCAATCTGCGTCCTTGGGGCTGGCTAATCCCCGCACTCGTGCTCGGCTCTCTGGTCGCGCTGCCGTTCTGCCGTGCCCGTGATAACGATCGGGCTGCATTCATCGCGTCGAGCGGATATATCATCGGTACTCTTGCTGGGGCGGCCTTCGCGCTCTATCCTATTCTGCTTCCCGCTAGCACGGATCCGCGCTACAGCCTGACGATCGAGAACGCCAAGACCGGCGCCTACAGCTTGAGCGTCGGTTTGATCTGGTGGCTTATCGGTATTGGGCTCGCGATCGGCTATTTTACTTATCTGTATCGTTTCTTCCGCGGCAAAGTCCGGATGACGGATGACGGCTATTGACAGCCGCACGGTCATCGTCCTTTCTGCCTCATGTCAGCGTCCATCGTCGCGCCGTGCGATACCCCACCGCCAGCCCAGAGCTCGTTTGGCGATAACAGTCCGAGCACCAACTAATCCTACAAGGGCGTAGAGAGAAGTTGAGATGCTTTGCTCGAGCGCAAAGTTGCGATTTTGGAGAGTTCACAAATTTCGCCCTAAGCTGGGGTGTGTAAATTCTGTTAAAACGTTTCAGGCAAAACCGCCATCGCGCTACCGCTCGCTTTATTAACCTCCCGCGCCAGTGGTCTCTTTGAACTTCCCATGGGTACCTGGGGCATGGGCTATGCTCAGATCAAGCTCCCGGGTGGGCTGCGCCGGGCTCCGGCGTGCCATCCTGCGATGACACCCAAAGTAGACATCCAAAATCTAGTGACCGTTCAGCAAGCCGCGAAACTGTTGAACATCACCGCGGCGGCCATCCATAAGGCGATTAAACGCGGGCGATTGCCCTGCCTCAAGTTAGGTCGCCTAATCCTTATTCAGCGCGCCGATCTAATCCGATACAGCAAAACCAAATCAGTTGGTGGACGACCTAAAAAGCGGATCGAAACTGGTTGATCAAAATAGACAGGTTTTATAAACTGCGGTGATGCGTTCCTGTTCTAGCGCGATAAAAAGCAAGATTCTCGTCGTGGATGATAATTCCGCGATCAGAGAATTGCTGGTGCTTCGCCTCAAAGAATCTAGCTATGAAACGGTTGAAGCAGCGAGCGGACTCCAAGCCGTAGAGCAAGCTCGATCGTCCCGTCCCGATCTGATCATCATGGATCTTGGTATGCCCGCCGGGACCGGTGACGAAGCTATTGCCTTGCTCAAAGCCGATCCCGGGACGCGAGACATACCGGTAATCGTACTCACAGCTTTCCTCCATGGTAGTGTTCTCAATCGCGCTGTCGCCGCGGGTGCCGCGGAGATACTTCATAAACCGGTAAATTTAAGATCGTTGGAGCTCGTGCTGCAGCGGCACTTGCTGCTTGAGCAGTCAGCGTAAGAATCGCGTGCCGTCCGATATACATTTCACCACGAATGCAACGCCGGCCGTAAACTGCTGATTCTGGACAAAGCGGCAGAACCGCTCCGCATCATCGAAGCGCCTACGAACAAACGGCGATCAAAGCTTCGCTGATGCGACGCGCTATAATTGTCGATACAAGCCGGGAATCCTCCGGCCGCTGGCTCAGCTGCTCAACGCCAGCGACAATGAGGTAATCGACTTCGCTCATGATTATCGGCACGCCAATTCGGAGGCGATGCTCTATCCGTCCGCCGACGCAGTAGAGAACGTGATCAAAATGTCCGGCTACATGGATAACAAGCTGCAATTCATCAGCGCCAAGCAAGTCATCGATCTCACTTTTGGACGAGCTCGGCACAAAACAAAACGAACGGGTGCATCCCTAAACCTGATCAATGCACCGATTTGCGGTTCTCGCCGCGATCAGCCTATTCGTCCAGCCTGAACCCTAGCTTGATCGTCACCTGCCAGTAATCGACCGCGTTGTTTTCAACGTAGCCGCGCGTTTCGACAACTTGAAACCAGTGGATATTGTGCAGTGTCGTACCTGCTTTCGTAATGGCGTTTTGCACCGCGTCTTCAACGCTCGTTTTGGACGTTCCGGTCAATTCGATCTGCTTGTAAACATGCTCGTTCATGGCGCCTCCGTTCGCGGGGAATTTGTTACAGGCGTGTGCAAGAACGATACCCTGGCCGTCGACATCAATAAAGACCAAAAACAAGCATAAGCGATTAGCGTTTAGTCGCTGCTCAGTTCAGCGTCGCTCTTGGTTTGTCGTCTTTCTGGGACAATCGGCTCCGCATCATCGGATAGTTCCTCCGCGTTGATGACGTCAATCATCTGACGCAAGCGCGCGTAATCTTCGCGGTTGAAGCGCATGCGCAGGCGATGCAAGTGCAGCTTTCCGGGGTCATCTGCTTCGGCGGGCAAGGGTTCGGTTTGCTGCACCGTGCCGTCCTTCAGAATATCGGCAAAGTCGCGGTTAAGACGCCCAATCAGCTCGGGCGACGGCGGATAGTTCAGGCGAATCACTAGATCGTGTTTTACGAAACGGTACGAATGGAAGTTCCGATAGAATCTCTTGATCTCCTGTACCGCCGCATCGGCACTCGTGGCGATACGAAAAAACGTCATCTCCGTTTCGGTAATGTAGCCCCGGCTAACGACATCTTCCCTGAGAAACTCTTGCCATCGGCGCCAGTAGGTCCCCCCGGGAATATCCATTAAAATGATCGGCACGAGATGAGTTTTGCCGGTCTGTGCCAAGGTGATGGATTCCAGAAGCTCGTCGTGAGTGCCGAAGCCGCCGGGAAAAATTACGACTGCGTCGGCTTCTTTGACAAACATGAGCTTTCGGGTAAAGAAAAAATGAAAGTTCATGAGCTTGGGATCGTTGCGAATGAACGGATTGGCGTCTTGTACCGACGGAAGACGGATATTGACGCCGAAGCTCTTCTCCCGACCCGCACCTTCGTGCCCGGCTTGCATAATGCCCGGTCCGGCGCCCGTGATCACCATCAACCCTGCTCGCGCGAGCTCCTCGGCGAAGCTCCGCGCCAGATGGTAATATGGATCGGTTTCTTTGACTCGCGTAGAACCGAAGATACTGACCTTACGGACATGTCGATAGGGCGCAAAGATGCTGAAGGCACGGCGCAGTTCCTGTAACGCACGATTGACAATTTTGAGGTCGCCCCGTTCGGCATTATCTTTCGCGAGCCTGAGCAAAGTCCTAAGAATGCCGGCAAATTGATCGGCATTAACAAAATCCTTCTGCGCTGCGAGCCACTCGTCGATTTCCGCGCCAAGATCGGCCAAGCTTCTGTTTTCCTGTTCCACTTGCGCCACCCTTCTCTCCGAGAGCGATTCTCCGTCTATGACAGTATAGATGAAGGAACACCGCCTCGATAGTGAACAGTTTCACCGAACGGCTGTCCTTCGATACGGCAGCGCTGCTCGCTGCCTACTCAGGATGGTCCTAAGCCGATTCCCGAGTCCTTCGGTACTCCGCCTTCGGCGGATACTCAGGAATCCGACCATCCCGAGTAACGGCCGAAGGCCGTGTAACGAGGGAAGCGCGTGTCGAGGGACACGAAGGGCGATGGGCGTAGTTTTCACACGCTATTCCATTTACCATCAGGTAAGCGAAGAATCTCGACGCGCAAGCAAGTTTCTTCGGCTATCCCTGACAATGACAAACCATGCTTCGCCGGGAAGGCCTGGGGGTTTCGACCATTCCAGGAGCCGACTAGCGTCGTTTGTCATTCTTATCGAGCGTCATTCCGGCAAGCTGGCGGTAGGAAGGCTGAGCAACCACAGGCGAAGACTGGGTTTGATGGGATCGAGCAGCGTAGCTGGTAGGTGCAGCCTGCGCAGCGAGACGATCTCTCCGGTTTCGTGCACCGGGTTATGCACGGCCGCGCTCAACCCCATTTCACGCAGGAATGCCATTAACTGCTCCAGGGAATCGAAGGCGTTGTTGTACATCTTGTGCTCGGTGGCTGCGGCAACGATGCGGCGAAAATTGCGCTGCTGCTCGGATACCTGCTTGACCTCCTGTTTGATCGAAAAATCGGGCGTAATCCAGCTGCCGTTGAATTCGGCGAGCAGTTCGCGGATGTTGCGCGCCACTGCGTGCATTTCGTCCGGGGAAAGATATTGAAAGAGCCCCTCACTGACGATCACCAGCGGCTGATCCCGGTTCAGGCGTTTGACGGCTTCCTGAAGCTGCCTGCGATCCAACGCGTTCACCGCTGGAAAATGAAGGTTGGCGTGATCGGCCAACCCGTATTTCTGCCGCAGGCTAGCGATGATCGCCTTTTTTTCCGCGCTGATGCCGGCCAGGTCGGATTCGATATAGGCGTAGCGTGGGTCCTGGCTGAAGACCAGGCCGCGCAGGGTAAAACCGCTGGCCAGTTCCAACACTTGGCGGCTGCGGGTGCGGCGGATGGCTTCGGTCACGCTTTTATAGCGCACCTCGAAAATTGGCGCATACCAGAGCAAATCCTCGGGGGTCATTTGCTGGCCCTGGAGCAGGGTTTCAAATACCTCTCGCGAATGCAGCAGTTCGGCTACATCGCTGGCGAAAGGGATATCGCTGAACTGGCGCATATACGCCGCCAGTTGCGCCGTCAAACTGATTTTTTCATAGTCGATATCCATCCGCCGGGCCGCTCTCAAATTCTTCTTTCTGCAGCCATCAAACCGTAGAACACGCAGCAAATCCTCGAACTCCTCTCGTACGGTTTCGGGAAGACCCGACGAGCAGGGGCAAGCTCAAAGCGTATAAAGCACGGCCTTCAGCAGATTGTGCATTTCCCGCTCAGCGGTAGAGTTGTTTCAA
>JBIOXP010000074.1:0-3581 GCA_044869705.1 Binatia bacterium
AGGCAGACCGATCGGTGCATGAGACGTGAAGGCGCCACCGCGCGGTTCCTACAAATAACGGTGGCTGGTCACCCGTCCGCTCGAGTCGAGTTCATAGAGCAGAGGGGCGCCCGTTGGAATATTGAGCTCCAATACCTGTTCCCTCGTGAGCTGTTCTAATTCCATCACCAGCGCGCGAAGACTGTTTCCGTGCGCGGCGATCAAAATCGTTTCGCCTGCTATCACATACGGCTTGATCGCTTTAGCGAAGTAGGGCAACACGCGCTCGGCGGTGTCCTTGAGGCTTTCCCCTCCCGGGGGGCGAATATCGTAACTGCGACGCCAGATCTTGACCTGATCTTCCCCGTACTTTTTCGCCGTTTCCGCCTTGTTGAGACCCTGCAGTTCTCCGTACATCCGTTCGTTCAACGCCTTGTCCCGTTCCGTCGGAATCGTGGTCTGTCCGATGACCTCGAGCGCCAGTCGAAGCGTCTCGTTCGCCCTCTGCAGCACGGAAGTGAAGGCGCGATCGAACCGGTAGGGTCGAAGTTTCTCGCCGGCATTTTTTGCTTCTTGGACGCCTCGCGAGGAAAGCGGCACATCCACCCAGCCGGTAAACCGGTTCTCTAGATTCCACTGCGATTCCCCGTGTCGGAGCAAGACGAGACGTCCCATCGTGTGTCCCTCCAGGTAGATCAACGCTGCGCCGGCCAAGAATACTGCATCACGACTCCAAGTCAAGCGTTGCTTTCGACCTACTGCGGCAGTACCATGCCGCACGATTTCGTCAGGATGCGTTCATCATGAGCACGGATCCGTCCTTCGAGAGCCGCTGGCGCGCCGTCGAAAGCTGGTGGATCAATATGGGTGCGCGACTACAAGTACTCGATCGCACGGAGTCGTTTTTCAAGGCTGCGGCAACAGGCGATCTGCTCGATCGTATCGGGCAAGTCGGCGCGCAAGTCGACTACCTGCTGTTCGTACTGATGCGATACTGGGTGCCCACCGTTTTGCCCCCCGCCGGCCGAGAGCGTCTCACCAAGAACGATGCCGATTACTGGCTCGAATCGGAGCAGCTGCTCAAGGCGGCGGCGACCAGGCTGCGAGAACTCAAACCCTTGATCGAATTGCTCACGATG
Source organism: Binatia bacterium (assembly GCA_044869705.1). Classification (GTDB taxonomy): domain Bacteria; phylum Desulfobacterota; class Binatia; order UBA9968; family UBA9968; genus DP-20. The sequence continues at coordinate 1,119 of JBIOXP010000074.1, forward strand.
CCCAACCCAATGTCCGACAGTCTCTCCGGCCAGAGCATGGGGACTCCGCCCGTGACCGAATTGGAGCTCTCGAGCATCCTCGAAGGGATTGCCGAAGCGGCCGGCAGCTATGGCGGACCCGACTATACGTCGATCGTCAAGGCATTCGACCCCGTGCCCTTGAGACAAACACAGCCTTTCAAGCACAACAAGAAGCACAGCGCTGAACTCTGGGTGGTCTTCTTGCTGCGGGAACATTTTCGAAGTCTTGGACTGGGCAAGGACCGGTACTGGCCGCTCATTGCGCCGCTCTGTACGGCAGCCGGGATCATTGCTCCGAACGGGCAGGCCTATGGCCCTGATGAACTCAAGAGTTGGTGGCAGAAAAACTGGCCGCGCACGTATACGCAATTGGAGCAAAAACAAGAGGCCGCGGATTCCGGAGGCGCGGCGTACGAGCAGGACTGGGGCTGGTTTCAGGCTTGGATCACGTGGCAACGACAGCGCCAACACTAACGCGAACGTCTTCGGCATTGCCAGCCGTCTTGGCCGGGTTTTTCGGAACCTTGTCGCCATCCAGGGCGCCATCTTGGAGCATTTTGAACATCGTCAGCGAGAAGAGCAGATAAAATACGACGCCTACCCAGATGACGTACGGTTGCACGCCTCCCTCTTCCTTCAATGCTGCATGCTGTTGGATCGGATCATTCCAGGCGTGTTGTTTGATGGCAGCAATATTCTCACGGCAATGCCAGTAGTACACATAGTTGGCGGTCGCACCGGCAACCACACTCCAAACAATCCCGCTTGTCATATCGCCCGTCAGGTAGGTTGAGACCATAGGGCCGATCGCGTACACCGCCGCATACAGATACATTTTCCGGTACAGAAACCAGAGAAACGAGACGTACAAAAAGGCCGGCCAGTTCCACGTGAGCGCGAATCGAGGCGATTGGGGGGAGCCGAATCTCCTGAACTGCTCCAGATAGCGGTTTGCGTTCGGACCGATGAAATCACGCCACAGATCCTCGTCCGTGCGACTGGAAAAGGGCGTCGCTGTGGCCGAAGCAGCGTTCGAGACTCCCAAGTCGTTCCCGCATTGATAGCAAAAATTTGCATCGTCTTGATTCTGCTGCTGACACTGAATACAGGCTTTCATTGATCAGAGAGTACCATAACCGCGGGTGGCACCGCGCTCGCCGCCCGCTTCACGCTCCACCACCCGATTATTTGCTTTCACCTGCATTCATGTGCTAGGTTCCCTTACTTTACAAGGGGATACGTCTGCCATGCCGACCGAGGAACTCAAAGCGAGCGCCGATCAATATCTGATGGGTACCTACGCACGTCAGCCAATCTCCATTGTTAGGGGGCGGGGGACGAAGGTCTATGATCTGGAGGGTCGTGAATATGTGGATTTTGTCGGGGGCATTGCCGTGAACCTTCTTGGTCATGGACATCCCGACTTGGTGTTGGCGGTCCAGAAGCAGGCGGCGCAACTCATTCACACGTCAAATCTCTACTACACGGAGCCGCAGGTAAGACTGGCGCAAATGCTCGTGGACCATTCGTTTGCCGACCAGGTCTTTTTTTGCAACAGCGGCGCAGAGGCCAATGAAGCGGCGATCAAGCTCGTACGGCGTTACTCGCACGACAAATACGGGGCCGGCCGGTTTGAGATCATTACGATGAAGCAATCGTTCCATGGCCGGACCATGGCGACACTGACCGCCACCGGTCAGGAGAAGGTGCAGAAAGGGTATGAGCCGCTCGTTCCCGGGTTTTCGTACGTGACCTTTAATCACCTGGCCGAACTGCAACACGCGCTGACCGACAAGACTGCCGCCATCATGCTGGAGCCGATTCAGGGTGAGGGCGGTGTCCACGTCGTTTCCCGCGAGTACCTCAAGGCAGTCCGTGAGCTGTGCACGCAACGCGATATTCTCCTGATCTTCGACGAAGTACAGACCGGGATGGGCCGAACCGGGACGCTTTTTGCCTATGAACAGTTGAACGTACAGCCGGACATCATGACCTTGGCGAAGGGATTGGGCGGCGGCGTGCCTATCGGCGCCTGCTTGGCAACGGCGCCCGTCGCGAAAGCATTCGGCCCCGGCTCGCACGCGTCCACATTCGGCGGGAACCCACTGGCCTGTGCTGCGGCCCTGGCGGTCTTCCGTGTGCTCCTCGACGGCCGCGTGCTAGACCAGGCGCGGCGGATGGGCGAGTACCTGAGCAAGGGCTTGTCCGAGTGCAAGGACCGCCACCACCTCGTGCGGGATGTGCGCGGCTTGGGGCTGCTCCAAGGGATGGAAGTCGAAATGGATGCGAAAACCGTCGTCGCCGATTGCCTAAAGCGCGGGTTCCTCGTCAACGCCGTGGGAGAACACGTGCTTCGTTTCATTCCACCGCTGATCATCACACAACCGGAAGTCGACCGCCTGCTGGAAGTTCTGTCACACATCTTTGATCGGCATGCCGCTC
>JBIOXP010000075.1:0-10679 GCA_044869705.1 Binatia bacterium
ACCGAAAGCTTTGTCGATAGTTGCGCGCGAGCTTACCAAGATCGCGGCTTTGTGCCGCTGGAAAGATTGAGTCCCGAAGCCCGTGCGGATTTAGAGAAACGCGGATTGCTGCCGAAGGATTGACAGCAGGGCGTCTCACCCACCGAGTGAGATCATTTCGATTTTACGATGAGTGGCGGGATCGTACTTCGCGGAGTTTAGCGCTTCGAGGCGCTCCATCGAATAGCGATCGCTGCGCTTTTGCCAGAGCGAGGTGAAAAACATTCGCAGCTCATCGTCAGTTGCGCCCGCGCGCAGCAAGGCCTTGACGTCCTGTCCGTGCTGGGAAAAAAGACAAGTCACCATTTTTCCGTCCGCGGTGAGACGAAGCCGGGTGCAACTGCCGCAGAAAGGTTCGGTGACCGACGCGATGATGCCAAGATCGCCTCTGCCATCGACGAACTCGTAATCCACCGCCGGCGCGCTCCCTTGCTGCCGCCCAACCTCTCTCAGCGGATACCTGGCGTTGATTTTCTCCAAGATCTCTTTTTTCGCGACAAGCTTAGCAGAGGTCCAATGGTTGGAGTTGCCGACGTCCATGTATTCTATGAAGCGCATACCAAAACCGTGCTGGCGGGCAAATTCCACGAGCGGAATAATATCGTCCTCGTTGACGCCGCGCTCGACTACGGCATTGAGCTTGATCGGCGCGAGACCGGCTTCCTTAGCAGCAAAGATTCCTTCGAGAACTTTGTCCAGATCGCCGCGTTTGGTCATGGTGCTAAATTTCTCGCGATCCAAAGTATCGACGCTAATATTCACTCGCCGGAGTCCGGCGCTCTTGAGGGCATTGACCCGCTCGGCCAAGAGAGCGCCATTCGTGGTCAAGCATAGATCTTTTAAACCGCTGATCGAAGCGAGGTGTTCGACCAGGTTAGGCAAATCCTGACGGACCAACGGTTCACCGCCTGTGAGACGGATCTTCTCGACGCCAAGCTCAACGGCGAGCCTGGCCAAGCGCGAGATTTCCTCGAATGTAAGAATTTCTTTTTTATTGATCCATTCGTAGTGATCGAGCGGCATGCAGTAGGTGCAGCGGAAATTACACCGGTCGGTCACCGAGATGCGCAAATCTTTAAGCGGTCTTTTAAAGCTGTCGGTTAGCATCCTATTCACTATGCAATAAAGGGTTTGAGCGCGCAAGCCGGCGATTTTGCGCAAGAACTGAGCTTCCGGCTACCTGGTCGATCTGGTATCCTAGCGCGGCCATGAGCCTTCGCCAGCAGCAGGTGGCCGTGTTCGTCGGTACGGTCGTTGTGATATTCGGCATATTCGGCATCGGCATCTGGTGGATCAATCAGCGGCTCACGACTGAAACCACGCTCCAGACCGCCCTGCTGATGGCGCGGCAGGTCGAAATCGCTCTCGCCGATAGCCTGCGAGAACGCGCCGTTGTCGTCGAATCGCGCCAGACTCGGGGGGCGCAATCCTCCTTTTGGGACTTTCTCGGCAATCTCCTGCCCGGTCGAAGCCCTGCCACATCGACAACGACTACGACCCGCTACGCGCCACCGCGACCTGCCGAAGTGACCGGGCTGATGCAGGCCTTTGTCGATCGCAGCGCCAGCATTGAGGCGATGTGGGTGGTTAACGGCGAGGGGCGTCTGCTTTACAGCTCGGTAGAGGGGGAGAAGAATAAAGCTCCGGCGCCGGATAGTGTGATGGAAAAACTCAGGACCGGTGAGCCCATCATCAACGGCAAACGGCAGGGAAACATCGACTATTATGACGTTTGGGTGCCATTGCAAATGCCCTCAGGCGTGCGGGGTCCGGGTGGTTTGAGACTGTGGATCAATCCTGCGGATTGGACCGGTTTGTTGTCGGGACTTTGGCAGCAGGTCATCTTGCTGTTTGCTCTGGGCGGTGCTGTTGCGCTGATCAGCGCTTTTCTTACAACGGCGCTCTATACACGGAGGTTTCGTTTGATCAGCGATACTCTGCGCCAGGCTGACGCGGGAACCTACGCGCACCGGCCTCAATATGCCAGCCATGACGAAGTCGGCGCGAGCTTGGATCTCATCGATCGTTTAGTGATGAAGCAAAGACAAAATGTCGGCGTGCCGGCGCCGGTACAGCGCCTGGCGATCGCGGCGCGCACGCTTGCCCACGAGGTAAAAACGCCGTTGAACGCTTTGGCGATTCATTTGGAAGTGTTGCGCAGCAAAATTTCCAGTCATGAAAGCGAGGGGTCGCAATCTCTGCGGTCGATCACGGCGCTTGATTCGAGCCTTCGCCAAGTCGATCGGTTGGTGCGCGATTTTACCGATTACTCGGCGCCGGTCACCATGGAAAAAAAATCCGTGAACGTGGCAGAAGTTTTAGCCATGAGTCTGGAAAGCGTCAGAGCCGATTGTGCGGCCAAAAAAATTAATTTGGCAGCTGAACCGATCAGCGGCCGTTGGCCCATTCAGGGTGATGCGACCCGCCTGCGGCAAACCTTCGATAACCTTCTGCGCAATGCGATGGAAGCACAACCGAACGGAGGCGAGATTAAAGTGGAGCCCAAAATGGATGGCGATCAATTAATCGTCGATATCAGCGATCACGGTCCCGGCGTGCCACCGGAGCGCCGCTCGGAAATCTTTGAATTTGGAAAGACCAGCAAAGCGGGTGGCAGCGGAATCGGCTTGCCGCTGAGCCAGCTCATCGTCGAAGCCCACGGGGGCGCTCTTACTTATCGAGACCGTAATGGATATGAGAGCGGCGCGACGTTTCGGGTCTCGTTGCCAATCGAGAGTAGTCATTAATGGCCCGCCCGCGCTCGACCGTGTTGATCGTCGATGATGACGCCGCGACCCGCGCCGGTCTGGCCGTTCTGGTGCAAGATTGGGGCTATCAACCGATCGAAGCGGCGGACGGGAAAGCGGCTCTAAAAATCTGTAATGACGAACTACCGCGCGCGATCGTAACTGATCTGATGATGCCCGGTATGAATGGATTGGAGTTTGTGACTGCGCTTGGCGAGCGCGTGCGGCAGATTGCGATCGTTTTTGTCACCGGGCAAGCAACCATCGACTCTGCGGTGCAGGCGATCAAGCTGGGCGCTTACGACTATCTGCCCAAGCCGCTCGAGCCCGAGCGGCTGCGTGCTGTCCTGGAAAAGGGTTTAAAACAGGTGTCGCTCGCGCGGGAGGCGGGCGCGCTCCGGGACAAACTGGAATCGCCTCTCGGATCCTACGGAGCACTGATCGGAAAATCTCCGCCGATGCGGCGGCTCTATCAACAGATCGGCCAGATCGCGCCTACGGAGGCCACGGTGCTGGTGAGCGGTGAAAGCGGCACCGGCAAGGAACTCGTCGCGCAAACACTGCATGAGTTGTCGGCGCGGCGGGAGGGAAATTTTCTTGCACTCAACTGTGCGGCGATCTCGCCTACTTTGATGGAAAGCGAACTCTTCGGCCACGAAAAAAGGCGCGTTCACCAACGCCGTCGATCGCCACACGGGCTGCTTCGAGCAAGCCGATGGCGGCACGCTTTTTCTGGACGAGATTACCGAGATGGCGCTGGAAATCCAGCCGAAATTTTTGCGCGTGCTCGAGGAAAATCAAATACGCCGCATCGGCGGCAACAAAAATATTCCTGTGGCCGTTCGAGTGATCGCGGCGACCAACCGTCAACCCGCCGCGGCGGTGAAAGAAGGCAAGCTGCGTCAGGATTTATTTTATCGACTGAACGTCTTCCACCTCGAGCTGCCGGCGCTGCGCGAGCGCGGTGAAGACATCGAGCTGCTAGCTGGATTCTTCCTGGAAACATTCGCAAAGAAATATAATCGCTCAACACTGGCTTGGCAGACGGATTTTGCGCCGGCGCTCCGCGCCCACAGCTGGCCGGGTAACGTACGTGAGCTTCGCAACGCCATGGAGCGCCTCACGGTGCTATCGAGTGGCAGCCAGCTAACCGCGCAAGATTTTCAGCAGTATTGTTTGGCTGCGCCTGTCGAGGAGCAGTCGGAGTTGGCGCCGTTGTCCCTCGCGGAAGCCGAACGTCAGGCGATCGAAAGAGCACTTATCGCCACCAGCGGAAACAAAACGCAAGCGGCTCAGCTTCTGGGCATTACGCCGAAGACTTTAAACGCCAAGCTCGCGTTATACTCGAAAGAGTAATAATTTCCTCATCCCGCAGATTTTCCCGGCCTCAACTCATAAACCGAAAGATTTTCGACCGCGAGACCGTGGCATGGCAGTTGCCCTTTATTGTTAACCTATGAAGGGCATCGTCGTCTAAAGCTACAGCTGCCTTGAGGAGTCGGCCATGGGGAAACATATCGCTATGACGTTTTTGGCGGGGGTACTGGTCCTACTTCTCATAACGCCACCCGCTTATAGTTTTCGTAAGAACCGAAGCTTTCGAGAGAGCTCCGGCGAGCCCGCAGAACAGCAGATCGACCGAGTGCGCCGCGTCATGCTGCCGCTCTTGAGCGTCACCAATCATCGCCTGCCGCTCGATAATATTCGTGTTTCTATTGTGGACAACCGGGAAATTAATGCTGCCAGCGCCGGGAATGGACAATACTACGTGACCAGAGGTTTACTGAGTCACGCCAATGACGAGGAATTACGCGGCGTTTTGGCTCATGAAATCGCCCATGAAGACCTCGGCCATCCAGCAAGAGCACAGCTGGTTGGCACGGGTGTTGGCCTCGGCGTCGCTCTCCTCGAACAATTTTTTCCGGGTAGCAGCGCCTTAGCACCGCTTGCCGGATCCCTGATCACGAACAATTACACCCGCCCGATGGAACTGGAGGCCGACCGGCATGCCGTTGCCTTGCTCGAGCGTGCCGGCTATTCGAAACAAACGATGATCGATACGCTTTCCTGGTTGGCGCAACAGAACGGCGATACGGGGGGTGGATTGTTATCCAGCCATCCGGCAACATCAGAGCGGATACAAGCGCTCCGCGCGCTGCGCTGATCCGGCCAATTTACCGCCCCAAATCCGGTCAATTTTCGCCCTCTTCGGCCCGGTAATTTTTCCCCAACAGCGGCCAATATTACTTGTCCGAAAAACGCCTTATCCACCGTAAACATTTGATTATCAGGCGTATTTTGCCTGGCATCCCCGTTGCCATAGCACCGGCTATGAAGAAATTTGGCAAAGGAGCTAGCAAGGAGATGAGCGTGAAGACACCAAACTGTATGGCTATTTTGGCGATTCTCGGCGAGATGGCGCGCCGCGTTAACGAAAATATTTCAAAAGTGGATTTGAAGCCGCTTCAGCAGGCTCTTAGCGTTCGGAAAGCGGCCGATACGACCGCCGCAAACTCTTAACAGAGAAAAATCCGCCATGAGACCGGCGAAAGTTATCGTCAGCATGATTCTCGCAAGCGCGCTTGTGCCGAATGGGCTGACAATGGAAATCGCAAGCGCAGCAGGAAAGCAGATTGGGTCTGAACGCGGTGGCAAGGCGGCGAATCATGTGAGTGAAAGAGGTTCGACTAACGGCAACGCGCAATGGTCAGCAGATCCAGAACGAGGCTGGATACGCGCCGAAAATCGACATGGTTTGCACGAGCAAAGCCACAAGTCGACGGAAACTCATCGGCCATCGGATAAAGGAAAAAAGAAACGAAAAACCGACTAGCTCGTTACCGCAATGACAGGAGGGTTCTTTATGTTTAGTAACAAAACCATTGCACAAACCACAGGAACTGTATTTCTTACTAGCGCGCTTTTTTTGACCGGCTGCGCAGGTGGACCGTTGAGTACGCGCGAGAAGGGGGCGGGCATCGGCGCTTTGGGCGGTGCGGCGGCTGGCGGTATCGTCGGCGCCGCGGTCGGTCATCCAGGCGCGGGCGCGGCTATCGGTGGTGCGCTCGGATTAGGCGCAGGCGCGTTAGTCGGTGATCAGCTGCAGGGTCATGAAATCACGAACTACCGCCAACAGCAGCAGATCAACCGGAACCAGGCCGAGAGCGACCGCAATCGTCAGGAAATTCAGCGGCTCCAGCGCCAACAGAGCGAATACTAACTCGCCATAGTTGCACGCAGGACAACAGAATGAATGCATACATCAACGAGAAAATCCTCTGGGCAGGAGCTGGCGCTTTATTGGTTCTGTTCGTCGCCTTCTTGCTCGGTGGAGTGTACACGATCACTCCGCCGAGCGGACCGGTGGATACCGCCTATAAGATGAACCGCTTCACCGGTAAAGTGTGGCTTATTAAGACCTATGCCAAGTCCCTGGCTCAAGGTCAGGTGCGAGTGTTGACGGCGCGTGAAGCCGAAGTCGAAAAAACTCGCGAACTCAAAGACGATGATGTCGAATCGTTCGCGATGAATCAGCCGGTTCCGGTCACAGCCGGTCGGCGCCGATGATCTGAACCCGTCCGCTGCTCTCAAAGAATACTCTCCGATCTATTCCGCCGTTTGACACCTCTCTATCCTCCGAATAAGCTTCGGCGCGTCGACACTCGCGACGAATTCCAGGAGGATTGTCATGAACATTATCGATGCAGACGGGCATATCGTGGAAACGGCTAGCGACCTACGGAGATACTTGCCACCTCCATATTCGAAACGTGCCGGCGCGCTGCTGCCTTCGGACGGCATGGATACGAACATGGGCGGTACGTTGGGCGGTATGGAGCACAACGATATCCCCACCCGTCTGAAAGACATGGACAAAGAGGGAATCGATGTTTCGGTTTTATTTCCTACCAGCAGCTTTTCCGTCAACAGCTTGATCGAGCGCGAGTACGCGGTGGCTTATGCGCGCGCATACAACGACTTTATTGCCGAAGTCTGTACACAAAGTCCGCGGTTACGCGGTATCGCGCTGGTCTCGTTGCAAGATCCAAAGGCCGCCGCCGAGGAGGCCAATCGGGCTATCAGCAAGCTCGGCCTGGTCGCTGTCGCGGTTGCCACACAGGGTATGAAAGAGCATTTGGGCGCGCAAAATTTCTGGCCGCTTTACAACGAATTGCAGCGTCTCAATGTGCCACTTTGCGTTCACAACCGGCGCGAAGGTCCGGCGGGCGACCATCGCTTCGACAGTTTTATCTATATGCATACCATCGGCCGGCCGGTGGAGACATTCATTCAGTTCGCTGGACTGATCTACGGCGGAGTCCCCGAACAGTTCCCAAAGCTGCGCATCGCGTTTCTCGAGTGTGGAGTCGGCTGGGTGCCTTACTGGATGGAGCGCATGGACGAAGAATGGGAAAAGCGCGGCAAAGTTGAAGCGCCGCTGTGCACGAAAAAGCCCAGTGAATATGTGAAATCCGGCAACCTATTTTTCGCTCTCGAACCGGAGGAGGAAACGGTTCCCTACGTCATCGAACGCATCGGCGCGGACAAAATTTTATTCGCCTCGGATTATCCGCACTGGGACGGTATGTTCCCGGAGGTGGTTTCGACCATTCGCGGGCGCAAAGACATTTCTGAGGAGGCCAAAGCGCAGATCCTGGGGCAAAACGCCAAACGGTTTTACGGCTGGCAGTAAGTCGATCAACTTTGATGTAAGAAAATATTTATTAAGCCGAGGACGAATCATGCGTGTCATTGATGCCGACGGTCACGTCGAAGAGAATGAAGTCACTTTTAGCGATAAGTATTTCGATCCGGCATTTCGCTCACAGCGGCCGCAGGTCGTCGTCGGTAATGAAGAAGGTCTGGCGTACTGGATGATTGACGAACAACTCTTTCCGCGACGCGTCGGCCGCGGCTGCAACAATCTCGGGACGCCGGTGAGTTATAAGGGAATCCCGGTGCGACACGCGCGCCGCAAGCCGGACACGATCGGCAGCATGGAGTTGACGCGTCTCGACGAGCGGCTGCAGATTATGGACGAGGAAAATATCTGGTTGCAGGTTCTCTATCCGACGCTGTTTCTAGCGTATCCGCTAAGCTGCAATCCTGCTTACGTTACGGCGATGTGCGATGCCTATAATCGGTGGCTGGGCGACGTGCTAGGCGGACAGGAACGGCTCAAATGGGTCGGGGTGGCCAATCTTGACGATATTCCCGCATCGGTGCGTCAGGTGGCGGAAGCGAAAAAATTGGGCGCGGTGGGCATGATGATTTTGGGCACAGCGGGAGATCGCTTGCTCGACGACTCAAGCTTACTGCCATTTTACGAAGCCGTCGCCGAGGCGAGTTTACCTCTGGCGGTTCACGTCGGCTGGGCCTGCCCCTCGCTCAATAATCTCTACAGTCATATCTACCCGTCCGGTGTGATCGCGTTTTCCATGCCGGTCCTGATGGGCCTGGTCTCGATGATGAGCGGCGGCATACTCGATCGTTTTCCCAATCTGCGGGTCGTCTATCTCGAAGCCGGTTCCCTCTGGGTGCATTTCATTCTCGAGCGGTTGCACCATCGTTTTCATCATTCGGGAAAGAACTTGGCCAACGTGGTCTCGCGCACCGCGCCGATTCAAAAGCTTGATCCAATGGAGTATGTGAAGAAAGGCAATCTTTATTTCAGCGCCGAAGTGGAAGATGTGCTGCTGCCGCAAGTCATGGACTTAGTCGGCGACGGGCAAATCCTTTTCGGCTCGGACATGCCCCACGGTGACCGCGAGCGCTTTGCGGAAAAAATTTTGCGCGACAGAAATGACATCAGCGAAACGGCCAAGACCAAGATTCTCGAGACAAATCCGGCGAAGTTTTACCAGTTACCCGGATTCGGATGAGAATGGCGATCCAACATCGCTCAGTGAATTGCGAACAGCAGCACTTTGTGATCGTGAATGAAGTCGCCCTTTACCGTTTCGACCGTGTCCGGGACCCAGCCGGGAATCTCGAAATCGTGCGACACCACGCGAGTGCCCGGCTTTAGCTGACGATCGAGGATCGGCCGAAGCTTGGCGTTGAAATCCGGCAGCATATAGAGCGTTACCACCGTCGCCGGCGAGACATCGACGGTAAAGGCATCGGCAGCGCGAAATTCAACAAGGTCCTGAACGTTCTCTTGAAACGCGTTGGCGCGTGCCTTGGCGACCAATCCCTCATCGATCTCGATTCCGATTCCTCTCACGCCATATTTCTTGGCCGCCCGGATGACAATCGCCCCATCGCCGCTGCCGATGTCATAGAGCACGTCATCTTTTCTGACTTGCGCGAGCTCAAGCATGCGATCGATCACTTGCGGTGTCGAGCGGACGAATGGCACTTCGCCGTCCGTCCACACCGCAACCGAGGAGCCGCAGCCGGTGACGAGCAACAGACAAATCCACGCGATGAAGTAATGAAGCCGTAAATTCTGCATGCCGTCGTTATAAGGTATCGGGTTGATCACGGTCGACGCTCCGGCCGGAAGCTATCTTGCGGGGTTCGCTACCACGGCGTTCTGTGAGTTTTATGCCGAGCAGGCGCATATAAAAGCGAATGGACCGATCGATCGGGCACCGGCAGCATCGTGTGATGCGCGGAAGCTCAGGTCTTTGACGAAACTTTCTTCCCTCATGATTCTCTCCGCTCTTGCTAAACACGGCTAGTGATTTCGCCGCCAGCGGCAGAAAGCACCACAACCAACCAAGGCGGAAACTTCCAAAACATCAATAATCCAAAAGCGATCAGCCCAAGGCCAAAATCTGCGGGAGAATGGATCGCGCTGGTCCACACCGGTCTGTAAAGCGCAGTCAACAACAAACCGACGACGGCCGCGTTTACACCTTTCAAAGCAGACTGAAAAACCGGCACGGAGCGGAGAAGATCCCAGAAAGGGAGGGCGCCGGCGATCAATAGAAATGAAGGAAGAAAAATCGCGATCAACGTTAAAATCGCTCCAAACAATCCGTTCGGCGGTTCAGCCATGACAGCTCCGAGGTATGCAGAGAAAGTAAAAAGCGGCCCCGGCACCGCTTGGGCAGCTCCGTAACCTGCCACGAACTGCTCGTTGGTGACCCAACCAGGGTTGACGACTTCCGATTGAAGCAGCGGCAAGACGACGTGACCACCGCCAAAAACGAGTGAGCCAACACGAAAAAAACTATCAAAAACTTCCAGGGCGTGACTGGCCCATAACTGCCGCAAGAGCGGCAGGCCCAAAAGCAGCGCAAAGAAAATAGTCCAAGCGACCATTCCGGTTTTTTTGTTGACCGGAAAGCGCATGTAAGAAATCGAAGAAGAAGAGGATCCGCGAAAGATCGTCAAGCCAGCGATGGCAGCAATAGCAATCGACGAAAGCTGTCCGACAGCCGTTGGCCATGCGAGGGTGACGAGTGAGCCGAGGATGGCGATCGTCGCGCGCTCGCGGTCCGGGCAAAGCGAGCGGGCCATCCCCCAAACGGCCTGGGCAACGACAGCAACGGCGACAATTTTCAGGCCATGCAACCAGCCGGCATCGGCGGCCTTGGCAAAGGCGCCGATGCCAAGTGCAAAGGCGGTGAGGGCGAGCGCCGATGGCATGGTAAACCCCAGCCACGCGGTAATGCCACCGAAGAGACCCGCGCGCGCGACGCCGATGGCAATACCGACTTGACTGCTCGCCGGGCCGGGCAGGAACTGACAGAGAGCAACGAGATCCGCGTAGCTTTGCTCATCGATCCATTTTCGCCGCTTGACGTATTCTTCATGAAAATAACCGAGATGTGCGATGGGACCCCCGAAAGAAGTCAGCCCGAGGCGTGTCGAAACCCAGAGCACTTCAAGAAGCGAATTACGCTTCTGGCCGTCTAATTCTTCGGCGGCGGCGATCTCGGC
>JBIOXP010000076.1:0-5743 GCA_044869705.1 Binatia bacterium
GAGCTCGCCGTCTCGTTGAGAACAACCGGTGTCCGCCGGTTTCATGACGCCGACCCGGTAACCAAGATCGCGCAGCAAAGCGGCGAGACTGCAGCTAACAAGAGTCTTACCAACGCCGGTGTCCGTACCGGTGATGAAGATACCACACGCCATTAAACGCCTGCTGCGAGGATCGAAGACCGACAATGGATGATCGATTCTCCATCGCGCATCTTTTATCCTCGATCCGTTCGTCGCCGCATCAATCGCCTGTCACTTCGACGATACTTTCATATACGACGTCGACGAGGGAAGTGAGCTCGCGGTCGGTAATCGAGAGCGGCGGCATCAGTACGATCACGTCACCGAGGGGCCGAATCATGACATTGCGTTTGCGCGCTTCGAGGATCACCTTATAGCCGATGCGATTTTCCGGCGCGTAGCTCTTGCGGCTTTGTTTGTCTTCAACCAGCTCGATTCCCACCATGTATCCCCATTGACGAACATCGCTGACGTGTCCAAGACATCTAAACTCTTCGAGTCGCGCCGCCAGGTAGGCGATCCGGGGTGGCAAACTCTCGATCGTCTTTTCACGTTCGAAGACTTCCAGATTGGCGATTGCGACGGCGCAGCCGAGCGGGTTCCCGGTGTACGTGTGTCCGTGGAAAAAGGTTTTGAACTCTCGATATTCGCCGAGAAAAGCCGAAAAAATGTCTTCCCTCGCCAATGTTGCCGCGAGCGGCAAATAGCCGCCGCTGATGCCCTTGGCGAGACAAAGCAGATCGGGGACCACGTTAGCGTGCTCGCACGCAAACATTCTTCCTGTGCGACCGAAACCGGTCGCCACTTCATCGAGAATAAATAGAATACCGTAGCGCCGACAAATGGTTTGCAGCGCTTGGACATATTCAACCGGCTGCGCCCACATTCCCGCGGCGCCCTGCATCAACGGCTCGATCACCAGCGCGGCCACGTGGTTGTTGCGCGCGGCGATTTTCTTGTCGGCTTCAGCAATCGCCGCACTGAGCGCGTCCGCTGCGCTCATGCGCCGGTAATAACGAAAGACATGCGGCGGCGTGATCCGCAGTACCGGAAAGAGCAGGCTTTTGTGAAAGCGGTGAAACGTCTCGGAAAACCCTACGCTCATCGAGCCCACGGTATCGCCATGATATGACTCCGCCAACGATGCGATCTCTGTCCGTTGGATCTCGTTCTTGAGCTGCCAGTATTGCACGGCCATTTTCAACGCAATTTCGACAGCCGTCGCGCCGCTGTCCGAATAAAAAACCCGCCGCAAGCCCGCGGGCGCAATCGCGATCAGTTTTGCAGCGAGTTGAATCCCCGGAACATGGCTCAGGCCGAGAAATGTCGAATGCGACACGCGCTCGAGCTGAGCACGAACGGCATCATCGAGCTCCTTTTTTCCATGACCGTGAACGTTGCACCAGAGCGAAGACACTCCATCCAGGTACTTTCGCCCTTCTACGTCGATCAGAAAATTGCCCTCCGCGCCGCTGATAATACACGGCTCCTCGCCGAGCCAATCCTGCATCTGCGTGAACGGATGCCAGAGGTAGCTATGATCGAGTCGTTTCAGTGTCTGGTAATCGTCGGGCATCTTGATTTTTGATTTCCTGAAAAGCCTCGAGCGCTTTTTCAATATGGCCGCGCTCATGCGTCGCCATCACGGCGATGCGCAGGCGGGACGTTCCCGGCGGCACTGTCGGCGGCCGGATTCCTTGAGCAAAGATCCCGCGTTCCAGAAGTTGCTGCGACAACTGCATGCAACGCTCAGCGTCGCCGATGACGAGCGGCAATATCGCGCTTTGTAGAGCGATCGAAGAAAAGCCGAGTTTCTGCAAGCCTTCAAAAAGCAAGCGGCAGTTCTCCCATAAGCGGTGCCGCCGCTCGGGTTCTTGTTCAACCAGATGGATCGCGGCTATGGCCATGGCCATGATTGCGGGCGGCAGCGCGGTGGTGAAAATGAAGCTCCGGCAACGATTGATCAGCAGCTCGCGGAGCGTCCGGCTGCCCGCCACGTAGGCGCCAAATCCCCCGAGTGCTTTTCCCAAGGTCCCCATTTGCACGAAGACGCGATCTCCCAGCCCGTACCGGCTCACCAAGCCGGCTCCCGTCCCGCCGAAAACCCCCGTCGCATGTGCTTCATCGACCATCACCATGGCATCGTATTTTTCGGCAAGCTCGACGATCCCCGTCAGCGGCGCCTCATCGCCATCCATGCTGAAAATCGACTCGGTCACGATGAGACGGCGCCGAGCGTGATGCGCTCTTTTGAGATTTGCTTCGAGCTGATCGAGATCACCGTGGGCGTAAACGACCGTTTGTGCGCGAGACAATCGGCAACCGTCGATAATGCTCGCGTGATTGAGCTGATCGCTGAGAATCAGGTCGCCGTCGGCCGCGAGCGTCGCAAGAATTCCCGTGTTCGCCTGAAATCCGGAATTGAACACCAGCGCCGCTTCGGTGCCTTTGAACTGCGCCAGCCGATTTTCCAGTTCCTCGTGCAGCGTCATATTGCCGGAAATCAGACGCGATGCGCCCGAGCCGCAGCCGTAACGATCGATCGCTTGTTTCGCCGCTTGCGCCAGCGCCGGGTGATTCGCAATGCCAAGGTAATTGTTCGAGGAAAAATTGATCACTTCACGGCCGCCGATCCGAAGAATTGGACCCTGTTGGTTTTCGACGCGCCGCAGTTCTCGATAAAGGCCGGCGCTGCGCAGCGCTTCCAGCTCTGCGTCCATACTTACTTCCATCATTGTTCGATTTAGATAGTATACGGCCCGAGACCGCGCAACACCGAACGATCGCGGGCGCGAATGAATTGACTCTGCGCGCTCTTGTAGAAAAGAAATTACGCAGCCGCCATACCGCGCAACTTTCGCTCCACCAGTGTCATATCCGCGACGAAACGGCGGTATTCGGCTTCTCGTTCGCTTTTTTCTGGATGGCGAAAAATCGCGGAGGGATGGATGGTGATAAAAACGGGCTCACCCCGTTCCCCATTTAAAAATTTTCCTCGCGCTTGGCCGATCGGCACAACCTTGCCGAAAATGGACTGAGCGGCGGTGGCGCCGAGACATACAACGAGTTTCGGATGGATCGATGCCATTTCCGATTCCAGCCATGGCTTACAGGCCATGATTTGTCGGACGGCAGGTTTTTGATGTAAGCGCCTTTTCCCGCGCTGGATCCAGCGAAAATGCTTCACGGCATTGGTGATATACACCTCGTCGCGCGAGATGCGGGCTTCAGCAAGCGCCTTGTCGAGCATTCGACCCGCCGGTCCGACGAACGGATGTCCTTGCAGGTCTTCCATGTCGCCGGGTTGCTCGCCGACGAAAATGATATTCGCGCGTTCCGCGCCTTCGCCGAAAACCGTCTGGGTCGCATTTTTGTAGAGATCGCATCCTTCGCAAGCTCGCGCCGCCGCGCGCAAGCTTTCAAGATCCCGCCGCTCGGGAAGAAATTCCGCTGCGGAGGTCTGCCGTTGTTTCTGCATAATTTGAAGCTACCACCGCCAGCAATGCGCGCCTAGTATCCTAGAAGAACTTCAATGGCCACTCGAAGCGTCATTCCGGGCAAGCTGGCGACGGCTAGCGTGACCGGCATCCAGGACTTTGCAGCCATTCGGATGCCGGTTTTCTCCAGCATCAACGAAAAACAGCGGATAGTTTTCTTGACCCGCCATTGTCATTTCGACCTCAGGGAGAAATCCTTCTTCGGTTTTGCGTGGGACGGGTCGAGCCCTAGCGAAACCCATCGGCTCTCAACGGTAGGTACGCCGTGGCGCGCCTCTACCTGCCCTACAATTTCTGACCAAAGTGTGAGAACTTAAAGGGCAATCTATCTTGATAGAAACTACCCATTAATTCCGTGGCTAAAGCGAAAACCATCTTTGCCTGTCAGAACTGCGGCTATCAATCGCCCAAGTGGCTCGGCAAGTGTCCCGATTGTAATCAGTGGAATACGTTCGCTGAAGAACGCTTCGAGAAAGCAACGACGCCGCGCGCTGAGTTGAGTTTAGGGACGAAAGAAGATCCCGCGCCGATCCACAGGATCGACATCACCGAACAAGACCGCGTCCTATCGGGCATTGGCGAGTTCGACCGCGTGCTCGGCGGCGGGCTCGTAGCCGGTTCGGTCATCCTGATTGGCGGCGATCCGGGCATCGGCAAATCGACCTTGCTGTTGCAGGCCTTTGCCGCCGTCAGTCAAACAGGAGTGACCTGCCTGTACGTTTCCGGCGAGGAGTCGCCGCGCCAAATAAAAATGCGCGCCGAGCGGCTCGGTATTGACGCGCCCAGTCTTTTGATTTTGAGCGAAACTTCATTGGAGCGTATTCTCGATCACATCAAGAAGATCAAACCGGGACTTCTGGTGATCGATTCGGTGCAAACAATCTTCTCCTCGGCTATTCCTTCGGCCCCGGGCAGCATCGCGCAGGTTCGCGAAACCTCGGGCTCGATCATTGTGCTCGCAAAAAAAACCGGCTTGACGACATTTCTGATCGGCCACGTCACCAAGGACGGCGCTATTGCCGGGCCGCGCCTGCTCGAACATATGGTCGATACCGTGCTTTATTTCGAAGGAGAGCGCGGCCATAGTTTTCGCATTCTACGCGCCGTTAAAAATCGTTTCGGATCGACCAACGAGATCGGCGTTTTCGAAATGAAGGAAGCGGGGCTGCAGGAGGTCAGCAATCCCTCCGAAATCTTCCTGATGGAGCGGCCGCTTGCGGTACCCGGCTCGGCAGTGGTCTGCAGCATGGAAGGAACCCGGCCTATTTTGGTCGAATTGCAGGCGCTGGTAAGCCGCTCGTTTTTGGCCGTGCCGCGGCGAACGACAATCGGAGTCGATCATAACCGGGTTGCACTGCTGGTCGCCGTCCTCGAGAAGAAGATGGGCGCCAAGCTTTTCGACCAAGATATTTTTGTCAATGTCGCCGGTGGCGTCGAGATCGATGAGCCGGCGGTCGATTTGGGCATCGTCGCCGCGATCGCGTCGAGCAGTCGCGAAACCGTCCTCGACGCGAGGACAATCTTCTTCGGCGAGGTTGGCTTAGCCGGCGAGATTCGCGGCATTTCTCAGGCCGAAGCGCGGATCAAGGAAGCCGGCAAGCTCGGCTTCGAGCGCTGCATACTCCCGGCCAGTAATGCCGCGCAGTTAAAGTATATCGAACATCCAAAGCTCGCCGCGGTCAGCTCACTCAAAGATTGCTGGAAACTGATTTTCTGAGACGCTGTGTTCGCGGTTCTTCCGAGATAATGAAGGACGTAATTTCACCTACAACCGGTTCTTTAAAGATGCGAAAACGAAAATCAAAATACAAGCCGCTCTTCCGATATGTAACGCCGCCATAAGGGTACGTGGCTAATGCTTGGCACTGCGAGATTCTTTCCCTCGATCCATCCGAGCTTGCTCAGCTCCTGGCGGAATGTCTCCAAGAGGGTCGCACTGCCAGAAACACTGCTTGGATCAAGGTAACCGATGCGGAAGACTTTTCCCGGCTGCTGCGCGTCAAGGGCGACTGCAACGGCGAGCAATGCTCCTGCAAATAGGATTGACGCCAGAGTCCTGAACAGTCGCCTCATTTCGGGCGTTATTTATCATGCGAACGGAAGCAAAGAAAAGCGCTATCTACGAGCACAGTTTCTTAGTGGCTGTCCAGCCATTTTATTCTTCTTTGCTTTGAATCGTTTCGCAGATGGCGCACGGTTCACCGGATAGATGACCCTACCGTTTG
>JBIOXP010000077.1:0-14534 GCA_044869705.1 Binatia bacterium
CGGCAACCAGCAAGACGCTCAGCTTATCGACGGGAGCGACTTTCGCCGCATCGCCAAGCTGCAGCGCGCGGAAATAACACACCCATGACGCACCCGTCGCCAAACCCGATAGCGTTAAAAAGATCCACGTTCTTGGCTGCAGCGACCGCGGATCGCTCCACTTCCCAGTGTAATAAACAAACCCCACTATGGAAAAAAGAATGATAAAAGTCCGTATCATCGTCGCGAAATCTGAATCCACTCCTTCAAGACCGATTTTGGCGAAGATTGCCGTCAACGACGCAAACACGGCCGACAGCACTGCCCAATGAAACCAAACGTAACTTGATGTCATGAAGATTTCTCTGTCTCTGATTTCTTGCGCGCCGGTTTTTTTCGTTCGATCCCCTCCAGATGAACGCGCCGAGACGCCGCGCTGTGGTCTCGCTTCTTCCGCCGGCAAACTCGGCAACGAACCGCCGTCGAGTAGACGAATCCTTTCGCCACTTCATACCACCACTTCTGCTGAGTTCCCGTCCAGACCTCTTCTTTGCCGCAGTCCACGCATCGAAACGGTCGATCGATGTAGTAACCTCTTCCGACAAAATCGGGGACTCCATAGCTGTTATTAGCCGCGAGCAGCGCTTCGTTAACGGGTATCAACCCACAGGATATCGGGGCGCGTTCGAGGGATTTCGCGATGACCGCGTGCTTCAACTTGAGCTTCTTTCGTCTGGCAGAAATTTCTTGGCGCCGCTGTTTCCCGCTTTTCATAAATATTTTCGAATATGGAGCAGCGCTCACTCCGCTTTGCAAGCCGCGCAATCGACGGCCGCGTTATAGGTATCGCTGCCGCGCCGATACGAGTATTCAGTTTTGCCGGGACCGATTTTAAAGATCGCCTGGCGGAGATCGTCTTCGCTGATTATTTTTCTGCTGCCGATCGAGAGCACGACGTCGCCGACGTGAATCCCCGCTTTCGCGATCGGCCGACCGCTTTCGACTTCCATCACTACGGCTCCTGGCGGCATCGCGCCGAAGGTCGATGCGCTTTGCTCCGGCGTGAGGTAAGCGATGCGCAAGCCAAGATCCGGCACATGAAATCCTTTGGCCAGAGAAGTCGCCGGCATCGCTGTTCCGAGCGAACCGACCAGATCGCGAATGCGCTTTTCCATATCGGTGCTGCCCAGTTCAGGTTGGGTTGCGCTGGGGAATGAGAGTGACGGATCAGGACGGCGAGATGGGGTTTGATCGCCTCGCCACAAATAGCCGGCCAGTGCGGCGCCGACAACTCCGACCGTGCTAAGCGCAAGCAATAGTGTGCGTGCTGAATTGTTCCGGCGCTCTTGGTGAGCCGGGGACGATTCCACGTTGGCGCGTCGGCCCCTTTCCGGCTCCGTTGTCTGCGCAAGCATTTGGGCTACTCGCTCCATCAGGCGCCGCAACTCGCCATCTTCGGGCTCACCGCGCCAATCCCGCAAATCGGCGCCGTTTAGAAGTCGAAATGCCAGCGGCGCCTCCACCGCTTCGATAAACGCCGGAATCAAGATTCCGCGGCGCTTTGCCTCCGAAGCTTCGTTACGAACCCATTCGGAAGCGATCGAAACGGCCGACCATAACACGACGACGCATCGGCACTCCGCCAACGCTTTTTCGATGACCTCATCGAACGATTTCCCGAGAGGAATCTCCCGATCCCACCAAATCGACCAGCCACGCGCGCCGAGCGCTTGCGCCAGCATTTCAGCGCGAGCGCGATCTCTGGAAGCATAGCTGATGAAAATGTCCGCCATGGAGGTGGTCGATTGCGGCTATTTTATAAGACTGCCGGCAAACCTACCAGCTGAATCGAACGACTATGAGTCAAACTAGATCGCCTCGTAACCGATCAAATCGTCACGATTTGCCGCAGCCAGAGCTCAACATTCAATACCGCGTTCGGTGGAATCAGATCGCCGAGCCCGTCGTCTCGGTAAGCGAGATGAGGACTCAGGCGCACCTTACGGTAACCGCCGGGCTTCATCCCGATCAGCGCATATTCGACGCCGGCGATCGCTCTTCTTTTGCCCAAAAGCAATTCGTGATCGACCAAACGACGGCCGTTTTCCGTCCGCAACATAGTTGCTGGTAAAAACTCGGCTTGGCGTTCGTTGAGCGGCACTTCGTCGCCCTTGTTGAGATGGATGCGAATATTGTAAATGACTTTGTCGCCCTTCTTAGCCGGCTCGCCGGTACCTTCACGATCTTCCAGAAGTTTAATTCCGCTTTTCGCTTTCATGCATCAAAGCCGTCGAAGCTTGCGTCTGATGTTCCCAGAGTACGGCATCACCGGTTGCAATCTCGCCGTCGATAGCATCAACTCCCGCGACACCGCGCTCTCGAGATAGCGCCACCTGGCGTGATCCGTCCTGATCGGCATGGCCGACAAGTCCCCGACCCGCCGCTAACCGGTCCGACGTCACCGGATCCATGGGTCCGCGATGAGCGCCTTGATCCAGATCGTTGCAGTCGACCCGTGGATGAGTTGCTATGCCGAAAATTCATAAGCCGTTACTTTAAATAACTTGAAGTAATTGTCGAATAGCTACTTTGACTCGCGTAACCGCTGCAGAAAGCCTTCTTTTTCGATCTCATCGAGCAGGCTAAGATCGACGAAGTCTCCGGGCGCGCGTTGCGGAGCGCCCATTTCCGTGAGAATCGATTTGATTCCTTCAAAATTCGGCCGTGGCGGCAGCTCAGTTCGCATCGCGAAGAAGTCATAGGTGGCGGCGATTGCCTCAGCATCGTCGACGCGTAAATATTTTTTTAGCACTCTGATACTTCCTTCGCGGTTTGTTTTGACATAATGGATCGATTCGATTTGCGAACGGAGCAGGTTTTTTGCCAAGGGTCTTTGCTTTTCGATGAAGGAGCGGGTGAACAGCAACGAGGTGTTGGGATAAGCGTTAAAGTCACCGATATCCGCGAGCACGTTCATGCCGAGCTTACGCGCAAGGTGAATTTCCGGATAGGACAAAATTGTCGCATCGATCTGGCCCAAGGTTAACGCAGTCATACGCGCGTTGGTCGCGCCCGACTGGAGCACCGTCACCTGCTTCGGATCAATCTTCCACCGTCGTAACGCCCATTGCACTCCAGTATCATTCGAGCCCCCATACCGAAGGATGCCGATCTTCTTTCCGATGAGTTGTTGCGGTGTTTTAATCTCCGGACGCGCAATGATCTGCAAGGGCATGCGGTTTTCGAGAGCGGCAGCTAGAACAACGGGAGCACCGCGCAATGCCGCCTGGATCGCCGAAGCCGCCGAGTTCTGGCTCATCTCAACGCTCCCGGCAAGGAGTGCTTGCATGTTGAGCGCGCCACCGCTGATCAACAGCGGCTCGAGCTCGATGCCGTATTTCTTGCTTATCCCAAGTTCCTGGTTCACCCAGATCGGCAGTTGATATCCGGCAATGCCGCCGTACCCGGCATGCACTTGCGTGATTTCCGCGGCACTCGCGTAAGCTGGCGTCAAAGCCAGCATGACTGCGGCGATAGCCAACGCTCTATGCAACGGCTTAAAAATTTTGACCATCATTTCTGCGAGGCTTAGGATCGGTTGTGCAGCGAGTCGTTCCATGAAATCTCTTCCGGCGGCTCGGCTGCCGGAATCTCGACGTTGACCACCACCGGTTCCTGATCGCTGCGCACGACCACGCAGGCCAGCGGCTCGTTGGCATTCGCGTTGATCTCCTGATGGGGCACGAACGGCGGTACGAAGATGAAATCACCCGGGCCGGCCTCGGCAACAAATTCCAACCGCTCGCCCCAACGCATGCGCGCCCTGCCGCTGATAATATAGATGATGCTTTCCAGTTCGCCGTGATGGTGCGGCGCGGTCTTGGCGTTCGGATGAATATGCACTGTGCCGGCCCAGAGCTTATTCGCGCCCGCCATCGCTCGGTTGATCGCCGCTGCGCGCGTCATGCCCGGAGTTTGCGGCGTATTGGAATCGAGTCTGCTGCTGGAAACGATTCTTACGCCGTGATTGCGCCAGTCCCTAGTCACGCTCGCCTCCTAAATCAATCGTTTTCAATCAACAATATAACGATCGATTTCTCGGCTGAACTCAAGTCCCAGCCCCGGCTTTTTGGGTACGATCAACTCGCCGTTGGCTGGCGCCGGCACTTCATCGAAAAGCCGGAATGACCACGGCATGTACTCAACGGTGAGGCCGTTCGGAACCGCGGCGATCAGGTGAACGTGAATCTCCGGGAGTAAATGGCTTACCACCGGCAGATTAAAAGCCTCAGCCATCGCCGCCACCTTCAGCCAATTCGAGATATCGCCGACACGATTAAGATCGATCATAACAATATCGACCGAATGAGCTTCGATCATGTGGCGAAACGGCGTGATTCCGTACAAGCACTCGCCGCCGGCCAACGGTGTGATCAGCGCATCCGCCACTCGCGCCAGGCCGGTATAGTCGTCGTGTGCGGTCACGTCCTCGAGCCAAAAAAAATGCACGTCCTCGACACGTCGCCCTATGTCCATCGCCTGATGCACCGACCAGCGCTGGTTGATATCACACATCAAGTCAATATCGGGACCCACCGCCTCGCGCACGCGCCGTGCTCGCTCTACTTCTTTTGCGGCGTCGTTTCGCCGGGCAGCGCCAATTGCGTCTTCATTTGCCTGAAGCCTTTTTGCACCAGCAACGGCGCCGCCTTCAGCAGATGATCGAGCGAATAGGCGCGCACGAGCGCGCCGCTCGCATATGTCGGCACTCGGTCGCGCAAACCGCCGACCATCGCGCCAAGCGGCTGGCCGAGGTATTTTCCTTTGATATCCCAGAGCGCCATGTCGATGGCCGATAGCGCTAATGTCAGAATTCCACCGGGTCCGGCGCTCGCACCCGCGCTGCGGAGCTTTTGCGTGATCGCATCAATCTGGAGCGGGTCGGCGCCGAGGATCAGTTCGCCGAGCTGCTCCACGGCGCATTTCAACGTTTTACTCAGCATGCCGCCGAAAAAAGTGACGCCGAGTCCTTCGATGCCGTCTTCGGTCTCGAGACGGACCGTGACGAACAGATTGTTCGAGCGCGCGTAGGCCGGGCCGCCGGCGAGCGGTTCCTCCACTGGCAAGCGCGCGATCTGCGAAGCGATGCGTTTGATTTTCATCTATGTTTCATCCTCAACGAGATGGAAAATCTCTTACCGAATACCATAATTTTGACGAGCGGTTAAAACAGCAGCGCATGAGCGCGACAGTTGACCATCGTATATCGGCGCGCATTCTGCTAACCTGCGTTTGGGACGCTTACTCTGCGCGGCGGCTCCCCGAGGACATTCGGTCCAATCCACACAGCATAGCCAGCAACATGCTCACCATGAGATCACAAGAACGCCGCGCCTATACTGCGGGGCTCTATCCGTATTTGAGGGCAAGCTTGGCTGTCTTTGGAGGCGGCTTTGTCATCGGGTTGATCATCGTGTCCCGGTTTCCTCCGCTTACTGATTATTTTCAGGATACGATCGCTACATTCGTAAAGCTCTTTGACGGCATTCCGCGCTTCAAGCTTGCCGGGGCGATTTTTCTCAACAATGCCGTGAAAACACTGTTGGCGATCGTGCTCGGAATCGTTTTCGGAATTGTTCCGATGATATTTCTCTTAGCCAACGGCATTGCGCTGGGTGTCGCCTGGTCGGTTTCGGCCGCAACTCGCGGTCCATGGATTTCACTGCTTAGCTTGTTACCGCATGGTATTCTCGAGTTGCCGGCGATTTTTCTCGGCACCAGCATCGGCCTGAGTCTAGGACATGGTGGCATCCGCCGTGTCGCCGGCAAATCCGCGGTCCATTCGGGCACCGACATGGTTCACGGTCTGCGTTATTTCTGCACCGTCATCATTCCATTATTGCTAGCCGCGGCACTGGTCGAAGCCTTCATTACTCCAAGACTAATCGCGCCGAGATAGCCGGCATGGTTGTGCCTGCGAGTTCACAGGCGGGCAGGCGAGATTTTCCGTCGAACGCTTTATCAACCATCGGCTATTCCTTTCACCTCGCATCGCGCGCGCAGCGAAAACCGATGCCGTTGTTGCGCGTGGACGGATTTGCATGCCATCGTTTGGTCACGCCCAAGCGCTCCGCCGGTTCGTACCAGCTCGCACCACGCAGCACTTTACTTGTTCCCGAATCCGGCCCCTTGGGGTTGCGCGCATCGTCTTCGGGAAAGCTTTCGGAGAACCAATCAGCAACCCATTCGGTCACATTGCCAGCCAGGTCGAATATCCCAAATGGGCTTGTGTCATTGCCGTGGGACCCTACTCGCGCGACCCCGCCTCGATAGACGGCGTTCTCGTATCGTTTGCCGTAGCGCGCGCTCTCTGCTGTTGGAGGATGATTTCCCCAGGGATAGCGACGTTCGTCACTGCCGCGTGCGGCTCCTTCCCACTCCGCTTCCGTCGGCAACCGTCTGCCGGCCCACCGGCAGTAGCTGCTCGCGTCCTGCCAAGTGACACCGATCACCGGAAGATCACCGCCGTTCTTTAGCTCGACCGTTTCCCATTCGTCCGGCGCTTTTACGTTGCCGGTTGCTTTCATAAACGCCGCGTAGCGCGCCACCGTCACTTCGTAACGATCGAGATAAAAAGCATCCAGGAAGATTTCGCGCCGCGGCGATTCTTCATCATCGCCCATAATAAATGTGCCGCCGGGAATCAACGCCGCCGGTGCGCCATCTTTGCCGACGATTTCCGTGCGCGAGTGCATCCGCAGAGCCAGCCAAAGCACGCAGGCCAGGAGGGCGATCAGAAACGATGCTCCAAGAGTTTGTTTGATAAGTCCGCGCCGAAGCGTAATCGCGATCCGATGCACTTCCGCGGCGACTGCCGCCGGCACGCTTCCCTCGGGTTGCAGGAAAGTAATGGCCTTGATCGACGCGGGCAAAGCCTCGACTGGCGTTTTCTCGAGCAGCACGGGCAAGATTTTCTTGCCGGCTTTTTCGGCGATGTCCAATTCCGTCAGCGTATAACTTCCGGCGTCGACGGCTTTGGGGCTGATCAAAAATAAAAACAGCCGAGACTTCTCGACTGCGAGGCGAATGCGGTTGTGATACTCGTCTCCCGCGGGCAACTCGGCGCGGTCGAAAAACACACTTTGCCCTTGATCGCGCAATGCAAGATAAATGGCCTTCGCCGACTCGATATCCTGCGAGGCGTAACTGAGAAAAACCTTCATTACGATTGAGCTGCCTCGGCGTGTGCGCCCGTGAGGCTTGCGCTAACGCGCTCCGAAATGATTGGCATCGGTTTTCGGTGTCGTCGAGGTAACCCGACGCAGTTTTCTACCGTCTGCTTTCCCCCGGCACGGTGCCGCCCCACAGCTCTTTCAGATAACCGCTCTTTTCCAGATTGTCGGCAAAACTGTTATCGAAGATTTCATTCGGTCTGCGCCGAATAGTGGCTCCATCCGCGCGCGCAAGGTCGAGGGTATCGCTAACCAATTTTGCCGGCACGAGCATACGCCGGTTGATGAGATCTTTAGCGTAGGCGTTATAAGCCGAACGAAGCGTATCGCTATCGGCGATTCGCAAAGTCTTTCCCACTGAGTTCATCGCGAGCTGCGGATTCTTTTCTACGAAATAAATCGATTCCGCCAGCGCGGCGACTGCTTTTTGCACGACCGCCGGCCGCTCTTTGAGGCTCCTGGAATTCGTGAATAGCGAGCTGTAAATGAAGGGAAAGCCAAGATCGTTGAGTTTGTAAATGACATTGAAGCCGTCCCTTCTCCCGCGCGCATCGAGAGGCGGCTGGATCAGCGTCGCCTGAAAAATATCCTGCGCCAGCGCGGCGTAGCGCTCGGTCGGCGTGCCACCGACCGGCGCCAGCGTCACCTCCCGTTCGCTAAGATTGAATTTTTTGAGAAACTCTTTGGCGAGTCGGTATGTGAAATCCCCCGGCCGTGTAACGCCAATACTCTTGCCTTTTAGATCTGCCGGTCTCTTGATGTCTTTGCGCGCGAGCACAACATAGGGAAGACCGATCAACAGAGCCGCCACCAATTTGCCGTCTGCGCCGGCGCCGATCCGGGCGATGTTGGCGTCGGCGTTACAGTAGAGAAAACTGATTTCATCGGCGGCGAGCGCCGCCATCGCGACATTGCCGCCGCGTACGACCACGTGCTCGGCGCTGATCCCGTATTTGTCGAAAAGCCGGTGATCCAGAGCGGTATAAAGATGGATAAAACCGCCGGTAACCGCGCAGGTAGCGATGCGGATTTTTATCGGCGCCGTGCCGGGAGTTGCCAGATAGGGATTCGCTAACGCAGAAGCAGCGATCGTCTGCGCTGCGCAAACAATGAACGCCGCCAGAACGGCTAGCGTTTTTTGCCGAATGAAAAGATTGTTCATAGGCATGCTTCCCGAAACCGTGGCAGGGTGCATGATCTGGAGATTTCTCCGCAGTTGTCCTGCCACTCTCCCGCGGGCCGGCATTTTCCCTAACTCGCAAATTAGCCTATAGTACGTCACAGGTGAGACATGGAAAACAACCGGGAGTTTTTTAACCTCTACCATCACGGATTTATCCGAGTTGCTGTGGGCGTGCCCGAAGCACGCGTCGCCGACCCTGTCTTCAATACCGCTCGTACGATTGAGCTCATGGAAAGAGCCGAGCACGAGCGGGCCGTCCTTACGCTTTTTCCCGAACTCGGGCTTTCCGCCTATTCGTGCGATGATCTGTTTCACCAGCGCGCGCTGCTCGATGCCTCCTTGGCTTCACTGCAGCGGATTGTTGACGCCTCCAAACAGCTTAATCTCGTCGCTGTCCTCGGTATGCCGCTGCAAGTCGATTATCTCCTCTTCAATTGCGGCGTGGTATTGCACAAGGGAAAAATTCTCGGCGTCATCCCAAAGACGTACTTGCCCAATTACCGCGAATTCTACGAGGCGCGGCAATTTGCGCCGGCATCCGCCGCTCACACCTCGAGCATCGATTTATTGGGCCAAAGCAATATTCCGTTTGGGGAAGAAATTCTCTTCAGATCGGCAAAGCATCCTGCCTTCACGTTTTTCGTCGAGATTTGTGAGGACCTCTGGGTGCCGATTCCACCTTCGTGCAAGGCCGCCCTCGCCGGTGCCAGCGTCATTCTCAATCTCTCCGCATCGAATATTACCGTCGGCAAAACCGAGTACCGTCACAATCTGGTCGCCAATCAGTCCGCGCGTTGTCTCGCCGCGTATTTGTACACCGCTGCGGGCACCGGCGAATCCACAACCGACCTGGCATGGGACGGCCATGCGATGATCTACGAAAATGGCGATCTGCTCGCCGAATCGGCAAGGTTTCGCTACGACTCCCATTGGATCACCGCTGATATCGATCTTGAGCGGCTGAGCCTCGAGCGCATGCGGCAAAACAGCTTCGGACAAAGCATGGAGCGTTATGCCGACGCCTTGCGCGGTTTTCGCACGGTGAGCCTCGACTTCGAGCTACCCGCCGGCGGACGATTGCTTTGCAAACGGCAAATCGAACGTTTCCCTTACGTCCCTACGGACCCGGAGCTGCGTAATCTTCGCTGTTACGAGGCGTATAACATCCAGGTTCAAGGCCTAGTAAAAAGGCTGCAGAGCTCGAAAGTATCAAAGATTATCCTCGGCATTTCCGGCGGGCTGGATTCCACACAGGCGCTCATCGTCGCCGCCCGTGCGATGGACGTTCTCAAGCTGCCGCGGACGAACATTCTCGCCTACACGATGCCAGGATTTGGGACCAGTCAGCGCACCGCAGCCAACGCCAGAGCACTGATGGAAGCGATCGGCTGCTCGGCCCATGAGTTGGATATCCGACCGAGCTGTGAACAGATGCTGAAAGACATCGGCCATCCGTATGCTCATGGCCAGCCAGTCTATGATGTGACGTTCGAAAATGTCCAGGCAGGAGAGCGGACCAGCCACCTGTTTCGGCTTGCCAATCTGCACAACGGACTCGTTCTCGGGACCAGTGATTTGAGCGAGCTCGCGCTCGGTTGGTGCACCTACGGCGTCGGCGATCACATGTCACATTACGGCATTAATGCCAGCGTCCCCAAAACACTGATTCAGTTTCTCATCCGCTGGGTGGCTGACACGCACCAGCTTGGCGCCGCTACGAGCGCAGTGTTGCGCTCGATACTGGACACGGATTTCAGTCCGGAGCTGATTCCCGGTGATCCGGCCGGGGACCAGCCGACGCAAAGGACCGAGGACGTCGTCGGTCCGTACGAGCTTCAGGATTTTACGCTCTATTACACTGTCCGATTCGGTTATCTACCTTCGAAGATCGCGTTTTTGGCTTATTGCTCCTGGCGTGATCGCAGCACCGGTTTGTGGCCTGATGTTCCCGAAGAACAGCGAAAGCAATACACGATCGGCCAGATCAAGCACTGGTTATCCGGCTTTGCCTGGCGTTTTTTTCAGACCAGCCAGTTCAAACGCACTTGCGTGCCAAACTCCCCGAAGGTGGGTTCGGGAGGCTCGCTATCGCCGCGCGGCGATTACCGGGCACCGAGCGATAGCGAAGCGACTGTTTGGCTCGACGAGATTGCCAAAATCCCCGACGTGGACAGCAAAGAATAAAACAGCGCCCGGTATCAGGGATTATATTTCTCTTGGCTATTTTCCCGGCATCCCCGTCCATCACCGGTGCAGAGTTGTCCTCCGCCTCGAGCTTCTGCGCAGCTTGTCTTGAGATCAGCAGACAAGCATCGCCTTAGGCTTGATCCGCGTCATGATAGAGCTTCGGGAACTTAATCAACGCGATCATCGACTCGAGCTTTTTAAGCGCTACCTGTCTGTGTTTCCATTCCGCATCGACTTGAAATTCGAGAGGCAGATCCTGCACATCTTGCTCAAGAACGAATGCAAACACCTGGAGTTTGCCATTTTTTACGGCGCAGACGATTTTCCAGAACCGAGACGGCAGCTTGAGATCTTCGGTTCCGGGAAACGTTTTGTCGGCGGCGGCCAAAATAGGCGCGGCGAAAACACACAAACGCTCGGTGTCCGATTGCGCGCCGATGAAGTTTTCCAAATCGCCCCAAATGCCCGGCGCCCGATTGAAAGACGCTCGTTGCGGCGAGCAATTGGTGAGGTGAAACGTGTCGCCGTTGGCCCTCCGGACCTGGGCATAGCTCTCGCCAAAACAGACGTCCTCGCGTCGCACGATATGGCCCTTGTCGAATGCGCCCTTGTCGCGATTGTAAAACTGATCCGGGATCTGAAACTTTGGATCGACTCGCGGATCGAGCACCCATTTCTCCTGCTGATTTTTGCTGAGTCCGGTTAATCCGTCGCGAGTATAATCTTTGCCGGCCTCGGGGCGTCTCGCCTTCGCGCTGCCGTCGACATTGGCGGCGCTGCAAATCGCCAGCTTTCGTTCCTTGTGCAATACAATGCTGAAATGCTCATACGGGATAACTTTGTTGCCGTTTCGCATCGGCGCGATCAACAACTCGTTCGTGACAGTGGGTAGAGGCGTGGAGATTCCCAAGAACTCGGGATCGAACCCTTTCCGAGACGAATAGTCGTTGTCGATAATCGGCTCTTTGAGTCCTTCGGCTTCATCACTAGTCGGTGCAAGCGCCGGTGCCGCGGAGATTGCCGGAAACCACGATTGTCCCGCGCCGAGAGCGGTGTTGAGCTCCAAAACGAGCGTACCGAGCGGCAATCTCCGGTGGTCACTTGCGCCGAAACGAGAGGCGATCGTGTTGTTGCCGGGAGGTTGGCGGTACGCATTGGACAGGACGTCGCCTCCCTCCATCGCGCTTCTGAGCTCCGCTACAAAGCCATTTTTCTCACTGGCTTGCTCGGCGACAAAGGAACAGATGCGGCTAATGCGAATGCCCGCGTTGGCGATCCAATCCACCTCGGCGTCATCGACATCGGTCAGGCTCGTCACCCTTCTGCCGTCTTTCAGGATATAGTTCTTCTGATCGTCCTGGCGCGCTACGCCGGAATGATGCAAAGCGACCACTTGGAAGCTGTCGTTCAACACCGGTGCGCCGCTCGATCCCTGCGCGGTGTCGCTCATGTACCAGATCACGTCCGGATCCCGATCCTCCACGCACTGATTTTCACGAATGGCAAATTGCCGCCGCGCGCCGGCCGGATGCTGAATGATCGTCATCCATTCCTTGATCAAACCTTTGCCGCTTTCGGCGATCAGGCGGTGATAACCAAATCGGCTAAGCGGCACGCCCTCATCGACTGAAATAGACTCGACGGCGACGAGCGCGAAATCCAAAGGCTCATTGTTGAAAAAAAATAGCTCGGGCCGGAGCCGAAATTGATACGAAGGCTCGGGTCTTCCGGCGATGTCGAGCCGATAATTGAATTCCGCGATCGATGACTCCGCCTCATCAGCGGAGCCGAACACGTGCTCATTCGTGAGCAGCAGGCGCGGCGAGACCATGAACCCGGTCGCGCAACCGCGCTCATGGCCGGACGGCGAGCGGATACTGATGCGGCACACCGGTTGCGCGGCGATCAGCGCGCGTTCCAGATAAAATTCGTCCACCAAATCGTCCGTCCCCATGAGACGTTCGAGCTCGGTTTCCGATGGACGGGCGCCTCCCAGGCTGAGAAATGCCGCGCGCCGCGCCACTGCACCCGGTCTTGTGTCGCGCGAACGATCTCGCGCGTAATCGAAGCTAAGCGGAGGCGGTATCCCGTCGGGAAGCTTGGCGGCGCGATCGAGAGCCGTAATAAGCGTTCGGTTGGAAATCTTCACGGGCGGTTTGTACCTCCTACGCCTGAGCCGGCGGTGCAACCGGCAATTATGAAACGTCGGCTTGTCGTAACCTGTGAAAGCGATCCTTCATTGCGTTTACGCGAGAGACATACATTCGGACGTTGTGCGTTCCACAGCGCTCTGTTTCGATGATGCGAAACCCTCCCTCGGCAAAGCTTCTTGCGTGTTTCACGCCGCAAAGATGAATGACCGCCGCCAGCCGGTCTTTTTGCTCTGCCGTGGTTTTATCCAAACGATCGCGCAAAATCGCGGCGACATTCGTATGAAGATAGGCGGCAGTCATCTCGACGGCATGGCCGGGGATATTTCGGCTATAAAAACGATTGCGCCAGCAAGAGCGCGGATCGTACCACGGTCCCTCGGCCAAAACCTGATGATCGCGGATGCAGTATTTTCTCGCCTCGGCAAAGGTTCCGTCGGTAAGTTGAAACATACCGAGCGCGGTGGAAGCCGGGCGGTAGATTTCCCAGGGATACCATGACCACTGCCAGCGCCAGTAGGTGAGAGCGACGGGATTCCCATTGGCTTCCACTTGCGCCAGCGCGGCGAGCAGCTCAGCCGAGACAACCGGCGTCGAATATTTATTGAAAAGCGGACCATAGCTTTCCCATGTCGCCTGCGGACTTTTTGCGAAAGACGAACTGATCGGGCCCAGCAGCTCCGCGGGTTTACGGATGGTCTGGTAAATCCAGTTGAGGGCGAGAAACGCGGCGATCGCGAGAATGCAGCACCAAGCGATCCGGAGTTTGCGACGGAAACGCCGGATCGTCTTTGATCTCGGCTTCGAATATCGA
Organism: Binatia bacterium; assembly: GCA_044869705.1. Classification (GTDB taxonomy): domain Bacteria; phylum Desulfobacterota; class Binatia; order UBA9968; family UBA9968; genus DP-20. The sequence goes on from JBIOXP010000077.1 coordinate 13,546, forward strand.
CGCGTAGCTGTATGGGCAACGGCGCTCATAAGTATACGCTCTGATTGTCGAGTTGATCGAGCACAAACGATTTTGTTGGGGATCGATTCAGACGCATTCTAGCACGAATGCCAGCTTGAAAAACAAAACATCACGCGGTTCAACAACTGCTTCGTGAGCTCACACGCGCCTAGGAGAATGAAAGCATGTTAAAAGAAAGATTCCTCGCGTCCCGCTCGGAATGACAATGCCTGTCATCGCGAACCTAAGTGAGAAATCCTTCTTCAAGTTTTGTACGGGAGCTATTTAGCTGTCGAGTCACCCCTCCCCTCCTCGAGCTCTAGAAATTGCGCCGCGAGCTTTGGACCGATCCCTTCGTCTTCATGCTTGAAGAAGACGTAGGCGTGATCCCACGGCTGTGACAGAATCCGCTGTTTCCAACTGAGCAGGTCCGTCGGGGTATAGTCCGAACGTCTCAGCCTCAGGTAGCCCCAACTTGCCGTTGCGACCAGATCGTATGTTTCGGTGTCCTCCATCTCAGCCAGACAAAGCGCGCAATTGCGCTCTCGAAGGCAGGCGAACACTTCCTCGTCAAACCAGGAGTCATGGCGAAACTCGAAGGCCACCGGCCGCTCCGCCGGAAGCAGCGCCAAAAAATTTTGCAGTGTCGGTAAATTTTTTCTGAGCGATGACGGCAACTGAAACAGCACCGCGCCTTTGCTCACGCCAAGCGAGGTTTCCGCACGAAAGAGATATTCGACTTCCACGCTCGCGTCCTTGAGACGCTTTACATGCGTGATCTTCTGCGGCGCTTTTAAGACAAAGCGAAACTCCTGAGGCACCTGCTCGGCCCAGTTCTGCAACACGGTTTCTTTCGGCAGGCGGTAAAATGTATTGTTGATCTCGACGGCAGGGAGCCGGGAAGCATAGAATCGGAGCATCTCTTTGGCCGGGAGCCGTTCAGGATAAAAGCTCCCGAGCCAGGCTTTATAGCTATAACCGCTGGTTCC
>JBIOXP010000078.1:0-7430 GCA_044869705.1 Binatia bacterium
TGAGTAAGCTCGTTTAGCAGCTTTTCGGAGCCGCGGCTCAAGCAATCGACATTTTGGCATACAAAGCAGGTCTGTTTCATCGACATACAACCTTTCCAATCTCTTTTTACGCAACTCGCGCCACCGATTCAACTACGAGTGAGGGCCCGTTCATGAATTTTAAGAAATCTGTCGCGCCCAATTTAAACTCACCACTGATTGACGCCCTTGACTGCAACGGTTCCATCACATACCTTTGCGGCGGTTTTGTCGGCGGCTTTTGTAAGCCGATGGATCAGGGTCTGACAAAGGCCTGCTCCATCAATCCAGAGGAGGATCTATGAAAAATTCCCCCGCTAGTAAATTTTTCGCTTGCTTCATCTGGCTTATTGCGTGGGTCGTGCCGGTTTGGGGACAAGCTAATTTTTACGAGGGTAAAACCGTCACGGTGCTAATCGGAGCCAAGAGCGGCAGTCTCGAGATTGCGGCGCAGATTGTCTCGCACCATCTGGGCAAATATTTGCCCGGGAAACCCGCCGTGATCCTGCAACATATGCCCGGTGCGGCTCATTTGTTAGCCACCAATAACGTTTTCAACGTTGCCAAGCCCGATGGCTTGACGATTTTGGCGGCCAATCCAAACGTCGCGATCGCGCAACTCTCCAACGTAGAGCAGGTTCGTTTCGATGTCCGCAAATTCCAATGGATCGGCTCGTCCGGCGCCGATGGCGTGATGTTTTCCATCAGACCGGACTTGCCCTATAAATCGGTTGACGAGCTCAAAAAAGCCGACCGCGAGCTAATCGCCGGCACCACTGGACCGGGTTCCAATGCGCATGATTTTCCGCTGCTGCTGAAGGAATTCGCCGGATTCAAACTCAAGCTCGTGCCCGGCTATCCGTCCAATAGTGATGTGCTGCTCGCCCTTGAACGCAAGGAAGTCGATGCCTGGTCGGCGCTCGCGACCACAATCAAACTCGCTGCGGATCGCGGCGCTGTGCGGCCATTGGTCCGCGGACGCGTTCCCTTGCCCGGCTTCGAAAATTTGCCTGTCGATGAGGATCTGGCGACAAACGCTCTCGGAAAATCGTTGATGGCGATCAAATCGATCCCAGGCGCGATCGGCCGCGCCTTCGCTGTTGCGCCGTCCACACCCAGTGATCGTGTCGCACAATTGCGCGACGCTTTTGCCAAAGCGATCAAGGATCCGGATCTCATCACGGAAGCCAAAAAGGCCAAAATCGAAGTGCAATTTATCTCGCCCGAGGAAGTGCTCAAGAATTTCAACGGCCTGATGAATCAAACACCGGAGACGTTAAAAGAAATGGGCAAGTACATCAAAGCAGAAAGCTGAGTCGTCGGTGCTCAGGAGAGCCCGATCGACGACTCACCCTGAACGCAAGTGAAGGGTCAGTCCGCGCCAGCGGGGTAGCCTGAGGAACGGCAAGGGGGGTCCACAACATTTATGGCTGGAAAGTCCGATCGACGACTCACCTCGATCTCAGCCGATGCCTATTCAGGTTGCCGGTCTAAAACCGATTCCCCGAGTAGCGCAAAAGCGCGTATCGAGGGGCCGAAGCAAATCATAAACGACTTTCACATACTTTGGCGCAAAACCAATCGCCGTAGGTCCGCGGCGTTAATGGCTAGTTTTTGATAAACCGTTGCACCGGCATGTTACCCTGCTCGAATCGCGGATCATAGGCCATGCCTTCGCGAATGCGGCTCAAGTAATTGTCACGATTTACGCCGAAAAGCTCGTAGCGGTACAGGTGATTCAGCAGGAACGTGTGCACGCCCATCCGGTAGAGTTCTCCCACTGCACCTGAAGTCAATGCGGCGTGTTCCTCGGCCGTCAACTTGAACTCCTTGACGACGTTTTCAGGCTCTTCTTTCATGCGTTTGCGAAACGCCGGATCGTTATCGGTGAGGTAAAGCAGCTTATTAATTTGATAAACACTCATATTAGCCGTCTTTCGTGCGCAGAGTCGCGTCTCTTCGTCAGAGTCCACCTGAATTTTCAATGATCTCCGACAAATCGTCATTACCGATGTTTTTAGCGGTGGTTCGACTGTGCTCACCGCAGGCGGAAATTCGGACTGGACCCCCGATTAGAGCATTCGGAGTGACCCATATTGGGATTATTGTATTCAGTCAGTCCTGTCCATTCCTCAGCTCGCGAGTTGCGCCTCAACTCCCAGCTCAGTCGAATTTCCACACTGCGTATCCATTGCCCTCATCGCCTTCGAGAAACAGCGGCTTGGTTTTTCCGAGCGCACCCGCGACGGTGATCCAGTTCAAAAGCTCGCCGCTGTTATTGCCGGCAGCGTTGATGCGCTCTTCGGTCGCACGCTGCGCCAGCGTCTGATATTGGCCGCGCACAAGCAGCTTCGAGATCGTCTCCGCCCACTCGGTATCGATCCAACCGCGCAAAGGTCCGCCGACATCCATCGCAAAGCAGCCGCTCGCGATCAGCGCGATGCGCTCCTTACCTTCCCATGCATCGATGAATCGACGTATCATGCGGCCCAATTCCACACAGCGCGTCGCGAGCGGCAGCGGCGATGCGAACCCATTCGTATAGATCGGCACAACCGGCAGCCGCATGTCGGGATTGAGAAAATGTAGCGGCACGGTCAGTGAATGATCGAGCCTGAGTTCGTGTGCCTGAGCGAGATCGAATTTGTCGTGCACGCCGTACTTGTACAGTGCTTTCGCGAATGGGACGTAGCCGCGGACGGTATAGCGCGGCATCGGACACCAGTCTTCCTGCGGTCCCTGTGCTTCTTCCGCCATACCGATGCAAAACGAGGGCAGGTTGTTGTAGAAAAAATTGACGAAATGATCGCTGTCGACTTCAATGATGACGTCCGGCTCGGCCTTTTCCACCTGCTCTCGCACCTGCCGCATCAGCGCTTCGCCCCGAATCTTGCCCGGTGTCTTTTGCATCTCGAACACCAGTCGCGGAGGATGAGGCACCCCGGCAGCCAAAACCAGTTTCGCCATGGACTTCTCCTGATAAGAATTGGCTTTTACGTATCAGCAGCGCGTCTCATTCTCAATGCCCACACACACCGCTAGGCGTGTGCTACTCGGGCAGTCGGATTGCGCCGAGGACCCTAGTAAGAGCGCCTTGCGCTGTCGTAAATCGAAGGATACCGCCGTCTCGCCACTCTGATCTACCACACCGGACCTCCTGTGCAGGTGCCGCGGAGGCTAGTTACGATGAGAGATGGCGAAGTTTTTTCTGTAATGCAGCAACTCGACGACTTGAAGGGTTTCTATCGGTGAAATATAGTCGCGCCGATTTTCCCTTGAAAAAAATTTTGTCAGTGAGCCATTGAGCGGGCATATAGGAGAGCCATTTAGAAATGTTCGACGCTTTTATCGAAGGTCTGGTTTTGGTTCTGCAATGGAAAGCGTTCAGCTTGATGCTCGTTGGCATGGCGCTTGGATTCTGCGTCGGTTTGCTTCCGGGCATCGGCGGCGCCGCAACTCTTGCATTGATGATTCCGTTCATCTTCAAGATGAGCCCCGCGGAGGCGTTCGCGTTTTTACTCGGGATGCATTCGGTCGCGGCAACAACGGGCGATATCACGTCGGTGCTCTTCGGCGTGCCCGGAGAAGCGATCTCGGCAGCCACCGTGGTCGACGGTTATCCGATGGCCAAAAAAGGCGAAGCCGGCCGCGCGCTCGGTGCCGCGCTCATGAGTTCCCTATTGGGGGCGCTGATTGGCGCCTTCGCCCTCGCGCTCGCCGTCCCGATTGTTCGACCGCTGGTGCTTACGTTTGGCTCGCCGGAACTTTTTATGCTCTCGCTAATTGGTATCTCGTGTATCACCTCCCTGAGCGGAACCACCACGCGCGGGCAGATCAAAGGGTTCGCCATGGGGTTACTCGGACTGCTCATATCTACCATCGGTCAGGAACGCCAATCCGGCTCGCTGCGGTTTGATCTCGGCATGATGTATCTCTGGGACGGGCTGGATTTCGTGCCGGTCCTCGTCGGTATCTTTGCGATTCCTGAGATAATCGATTTGGCGGTTCGCGGCACTTCGATTGCCGGGGACCGGCCGCCGGAGAACTTGAGCAGCGGCGTCATGGAAGGCGTTAAAGACACCTTCCGGCATTTCTGGCTGGTTTTCCGTTGCTCCATTATCGGCGTTTTCGTCGGCATCATGCCGGGCGCGGGCGGTGGAGTCGCGCAATGGATGGCCTATGCGCATGCGGTTCAGAGCGCGACAGATTCGAAAGAACGCGGCGGATTCGGCAAAGGAGATATTCGCGGCGTATTGGGTCCCGGTGCCGCCAACAACTCCAAAGAGGGCGGCGAGCTAATTCCCACCGTCGCTTTCGGTGTGCCGGGAAGCGGCGCCATGGCAATCTTGCTCAGCGGTTTCCTCATCATGGGGATCATGCCCGGACCCGAAATGTTGACCAAGCACCTTTCGCTCACGTTCTCCATGGTTTGGACTCTCGCCATTGCCAACGTCATCACCGTCATTCTTTCGCTCGCCATACTCGATCAACTCGCGAAGCTCACCTATGTGCGCGGCGGCCTCATCATTCCATTTGTTTTGTTGCTGGTTTTCGTCGGCAGCTATACAGCCAACGGGCAAATTGCCGATCTGATGGTGACTTTGATCTTTGGAGTGCTGAGTTACTTTATGGTGCTTTTCGGTTGGCCGCGGCCGCCCTTTGTGCTGGGCTTTGTTCTCGGCAAAGTGATCGAAACCTATCTGTTTATATCGATGACGCGCTACGGCTTCAGCTGGCTCTCGCATCCCATCGTGGTGGCCTTAATGATATTAATGGGAGCCGTGATTGCTTACCCCTACGTCCAACAGCGCCGGCAACGCTTGCGGGAACCGATTCATGCGTAAGGGCAATCTCGTTTTTTGCATTTTTTTAATCGCCATATCCGGCTACGCGGTTTTTACGGCGACAGGTTGGTCGTTCAAAACCAAGCTGTTTCCACTGGCCGTTGGCATTCCTTTGCTGACTTTGCTCGTGATTCAGCTGCTCTTAATGACTGGCGGCAAGGAACAAACGGGCGAGAGTGGCGCGATGGACATCGATTTTGTCATCGAAGTTCCTCCCGAAGTAGCGCGCCAGCGCGTGTTTGGGATATTCGGCTGGATCGTCGGCTTTATCGCCTTGGTTTATCTGCTCGGGTTTCCGCTAACTGTGCCGCTGTTTATTTTTCTCTATTTGAAATTTCAAAGTCACATCGGCTGGCTTACCACGATCGCGACGACGCTCGTGACCTGGGGTTTTTTTTACTTGCTGTTTCAGTCCCTCGTTCACATCCAGTTCGAGGCCGGTGCCATTCAAAACTGGCTCGGCATGTGAGACATAGAAGATGATTTGCATGACAAAATTCATGAATGAGTTTTTCAACTTTGTGCTCTTCGTTCTTCCTGGTGGACGTAGCCGAAATTGATTTTGCCTTGAACAACTCACGACATAAAGCATGCTATAGTCGAGATTGACGTTTGGCGGAGGAAATCGATTCATGCGATTTGGAACATTTAGCTACAATCAAGCGCGGCCCTGGGTGGCGGAAAAACAAGCCTTCGATGAATTGCTCGAGCAGATCATGCTGACGGAGCAGCTAGGATTCGATGAAGCCTGGTTCGCCGAACATCATCACTCGGATTACGGCATGTTGTCTTCCCCCAATTTGATCATCGCGAATCTCGCGCCGCGGACGAAACGATTGCGCATGGGCAATCTGGTCAGCGTGTTGCCGCTCTACGATCCCATGCGCCTTGCCGAAGAGTGCGGCATTTTAGATATCTTGACGGATGGGCGTTTGAATGTCGGCCTCGGCCGCGGCGTGACAAAAGACGATATGAAGCACCGGCTCGACCGCGACACCGCGCAGGCCCGTTTCGAAGAGGGAATCGAGATCTTGATGCGTGCTTGGACGGGCGAGACGTTCAGCTACTCGGGTAAAGCATGGGGTTACGAAGAAATCTCGTGCCGCCCTTTACCATTACAAAAGCCTCATCCGCCAATCTATTACGGCGCGACTTCCCCCGACAGCCCGGCAATGGTCGCGCGGCGCGGTTGGAACCTGGCGTTATCGCGTCAACCGCTCGCAAATTGCGCGCGCGCGATCTCGGCGTATCGAGAAGAGCGCGCCAGGCACCCCGATCTGCCGGGCAGTGGCAACGCGATCATGGTGCGCGATGTTTATGTCGCCGACACCGACGAGCAGGCATGGCGTGAAGCGGGCCCGGAGATCACGCGGTTCTGGCAGCTCGCCACGGATAACTTCTGGCGCGGCGATACTGTTTCTCCTGAGAGCCTGCCAAGATTCACCGAGCGCTATCCCTATTTTCCCGGCGGGTTGACGGTCAAAAAAATGAACGAGTGGGGCACATCATTGATCGGCAGCCCACAGACTGTGATCAAGACCGCAAGGGAGATGATCGCCATTGCGCGACCGGACACTTTGGTTGGCATGTTCAGCTTCGGTGGTTTGCGCCATGAGCAAGTGATGCGCTCGATTGAGTTGTTCGCGACCGAAGTCATGCCGGCATTGGGCATGTGATGGGAACAGATAGGACAGCATGGTTGATGGGACATGAAAGAGTCTGATCAAATTCGATGGCTTGATGTCCTTGATGAGAGATTCGAATGGCTCAACGTTGCCGATTGGGAGCCGCGAGCTGGCGGCCTTCAGCCGGTCCGAGTGCCTAAATTCTGGCGCGATCAATGGCCGCCGCGTACGGCGCGGCGCGGCAAATCGGCGGCGGGAGTGGCACTGCGTTTTCGCACCGACTCCAAAACGTTCGTTTTACGGGTTACGTTGGTCGATTCTCCCGATGCTCCGGACAATCCAGCGATCGCATGGGAACGATCAAGACCGTCTTTTTTTTCGGTTTACCGTGATGGCAAATACGTCTCGAGCGTTGCGGCACTCACCGTATTCACGCCACAGGAGGTGACTCTATACGCCGATCCGAAAGTTTCCGGCGAGGCTGAGCTTCAAGTGCTTCTGCCATTCTATTATCGCAACGGGGAAATCATCATTCATGCGATTGGAATCGACGTCAAAGCGACCGCCACACGCGCTCAGCCGAACCACCGTCCGCGTGTTTTGTTCCACGGCGACTCGATCACTCACGGGCACGGCGTTACTAGTCCGCGTGAGACTTACCCGTGGCAAATCTCGGAGAAGCTCGGTTGCGTGCCGCTCAATTATGGCTTTGGCGGGAGCGCTTGGGCGGATAACGTCGTGGCGCAAACGATCGCAAGCCGCACTGATTGGGATGTGTTGACGATCATGATCGGAACGAACTCGCTGATAGGCGTTGACTCGGCCGGCCAACCGGAAACCGCAGGGCAATACGCCGCAAAGTACGATGCCTACCTTGCAACGATCCGTGCCGCGGCCCCAAGTAAACCCATTCTTTGCATTACTCCGATTCTCAATCGCGCCG